>JBJTGE010000130.1:0-28645 GCA_046093785.1 Spartobacteria bacterium | reverse complement strand
GGCACGGTCCTCGGCATCTGCAACGGCTTTCAAATCCTCTGCGAGAGCGGACTCCTCCCAGGCGCGCTCGGGGTGGGGCATGAGGCCGAAGACATTTCGGGTTTCGTTGCAGATGCCGGCGATGTTTTCGCGGGAGCCGTTGGGGTTGGCGGCATCGGTGGTTTGGCCTTGGGCGTCGCAGTAGCGGACGAGGATTTGGTCGTTCGCGTTGAGCGCGGCGAGGGTGGCGTCGTCGGCGAAGTAGCAGCCTTCGCCGTGGGCGATGGGGATGTTGAGGATTTGGCCTTTGGCCGCAGCGCGGGTGAATCGCGAATTGGTCGATTCCACGCGGAGCGTTTGGTGTTTGCAAACGAAGTGGAGGCCTTTGTTGCGGACGAGCGCGCCGGGGAGGAGTCCGCTCTCACAGAGGATTTGAAAGCCGTTGCAGATGCCGAGGACCGTGCCACCGGCGGCGGTGAAATTTTTTACCGATTGCATGATCGGCGAGAAGCGGGCGATGGCTCCGCAGCGCAGGTAGTCGCCGTAGGAAAAACCTCCGGGAACGACGACGGCATCGAAGCCGGCGAGCGAGGTGTCCTTGTGCCAGACGAAATCTGCGGACGCGCCGGACAGGTTGTTCAGAGCGAGAACGCAGTCTTGATCGCAGTTCGAGCCGGGAAAGCGGATGACGGCGAATTTCATTTGCTGATCGAGTAGTCTTCGATGACGGGGTTCGAGAGGAGGTCCTTGGCGATGCGGTGGATTTCCGCGTCAGGCGTGGCTTCAGGGAGTTCGAGTTCGATGACTTTGCCGATGCGGACGCGTCCCACGCCGGTGAGGCCGAGGTGGCGGATGGCTTCGGCGGCGGCGGCGCCTTGAGGGTCGAGGACGGATGGTTTCGGCAGGACGGTTACGAGGACTTTCATAGCGTGGAGGTTTTCGTTTCGGAGGGATTCGAACAAGACGATTTTGAATTTTTTCTCATGCGGATGAGCGAAACAGCGAGGGAGAGGAGGCTTACGATGAGGCAGGAAATGGAAAAGACCTCGCCGTGGCGTGCAAAAAAGGTGGGCTCGGGTGAGGTCGGGGCATTGATTTTGCTGAAGAGCACGCCCTGTAAAAATGTGCTTCCTTCGGGATCGCGCAGGACCTCGCGCACCACGCCGAGGCGATCGATCGCACAGGTCACTCCGGTATTGGCGGCGCGGATCATCGGGATTTTGTTTTCCACACAGCGGAAGATGGCGTTGTTCAAATGCTGCTGGGACCCCGCGCTCTGGAGGAACCATCCATCGTTGGTTACTACGACGAATGATTGGGCGCCGAGCAGGGCAAATTGGCGCGCGAGATCGGGCACAGTGTCTTCAAAACAGACGAGTGGGCCGAGTTTGACCGGCTTGGATTGCAGTTCCAGAAGCGTGAATTCCTTTCCTGCGTCGAAGTCCGAGGGCACGAGGTCGCCAACGATTTTGGCGAGAAGCGGGAACTCCTCCCGGAGCGGCACATATTCGCCGAAGGGAACGAGGTGGATTTTGTGGTGAAGCTGCGCCTCTTTGCCTTGTTTGGTGAGGAGGGCGATGGAGTTGTAGTCGCCATCCGAGCCAAAGTGTGTGGTTCCAATTAGGAAGTCGCCCGTGTGCTGCTCGGCGAGGCCGCGCACCAAATCCCATGTGAATTGATTTCCCAAAAGCGGGCTGGGCGTGCTGGATTCGGGCCAGAGGATGAGGTCTGGAGCCATCGCAATAGCTGGCAGGGTTTGGGTTTTCAGGGTCTCAAGGACTTGGATTTCAAAACCGGGATCGTTGCGGACATTTTGAGGAATGTTCGGCTGAACGGCGGCGAAGCTCAATGGTTCGGAAGGCGGTTCGGGGGTGAAAAGTTTGCGCACCCCGTAGGTCCATGTGAGCGCCACGAGCGCTATGGTGACTGCAAAATCGTAGTGGGCGCGGCGCGCACCGCGTTTGATCTCGAGGAGCAGGCGCTTCACGGTTGCCACCAGCATGAGGTTGGTCATTGCGACCAGAAAGGAAATGCCGCCCACGCCGGTGATGTCGGCAATCTGGATGAGGGCGATATTCCCGTGGAGCGCGATGCCGAGGCCATTCCACCCGAATGCCGGGAAAATGACGCCCCGCAGCCACTCCAAGGTAACCCAACCAGCTGCGCCGAGCACGCAGACGCGGAGATTGTAAATCGAGCCGAGCCATCGTTCCTCTGTATGGGCGGGGTGGGGGACAAGCGCCCTTGCGAAGAGCGTCCATGCTGCGAAGTAAAAGGCGAAATACAGCACCAGCAGCAAATACCCCGGCCAGGTGAGCGTTGTGAGCCAATGGGCGCTCATGGCGAAAAAAACGAGTCCGCAAGCGTAGCCCAGCCCGGCCGTTCGGAGCCAATCCCTGCGCGCTGCCGCCGGACATAACCACACGGCCCACACGAGTGGCGTCAGCGCCACCCAGCACAAATCGCCGAGTCCGAACGGGGGGTAGCACAACCCCAGAAGACCCCCGCTCAACACTGCTAAGACCCAAGGCAACACACACGACATGCCGCGAGATACAATCCATCCGGAAGTTAAAAGACAACGCCCTTCTGGCACGGTGCACGGGATTTTTGATTGGAACGAAGACTCCGGTTTCATTTTGGAAAATGAGACTTTTGGTTTGCGGTCGCCCGTGTGCTGGATCAAGTTAGGTCAAATGCCCAGTCGACACCGCCTCAGCGTCCTTGTCTTGTTGATTTTGAGTCAAGGATTTGTATTTGCATCGATTGATGCCGACTTCGAGAAGTTCGCCATGAACCTCCGCGAGCGAGCGATTCTGAAAGTCGAACCGCCGACCGTCTCTACACAGACGCCCTCACCGTTGGGACTCAGCCGCTATCCGTGGAAGCGCAATATCGTAACCACGGTTTTTTGGGTTGGTGAGAAGCCCACGCGCAACAATCCCGTGCCGAATTGCAAGAGTTCCTGGGATCCCGAGTGGCACAAAAATTTTGGTGGTTACGACAATCCCGACCCTGCGGCACGGCGGGGATTTTTTCCGAGATTCATCCCTCGGCAGAACCCTTTCTATGTCGCACTGCCATTCAATGACGTCACCCGTGGAACCACGAAGCCCGAGTCGCGCAAGGTGATCCCATGGTTTCGCGAGGCTTTCGAGGAAGCTGGAAAATCGGTTTGCAAGGGTCGCTGGGTGGCGATTCGTCGGGGAAATCGCATTGCCTATGCGCAGTGGGAGGATTGTGGACCGTTCCGCACGGATCACTGGCAGTATGTCTTCGGCAACGATCGTCCCAGGCCGAACCTCAACCAAGGCGCCGGTCTCGATGTCTCGCCGGCTGTGCGCGACTATCTTGGCATGAGCGGCAAGGATGTGTGCGATTGGAAGTTTGTGGATTTCCGTGAGGTGCCGCCTGGGCCATGGGCGAAATATGGAGACAACAACACTTTTGTGCTTCAGCAGAGGGGTGCGAACCTGTTCATGACAGATCGCAACAACGCCCGCAGCGCGAGACGCTGAAGAGTTACTCCGCCGCGCTGGCCTTGAGTTCCTCGATCGAGGCAAATTCCAGCGTCGAGGCGTGGGTGGCCTCCAAAACCACACGGGGAGCCATTCCGGCATCGTAGGCATCCTTCCACCGGCTGGCACAGAGACACCATTTGTCCCCCGCCTTGAGTCCTGGAAATTCATACTCAGGGCGAGGCGTCGTGAGATCATTTCCCTGCTCGCGTGAAAATTTCAGAAAGGCATCGGTCATCACCGCACAAACGGTGTGGACACCGGTATCGCCGTGGCCCGTGTGGCAGTGGCCATCGCGGTAAAACCCCGTGAGTGGTTCGTAGCAGCAGGGCTCAAGATCGCCTCCCAAAACATTTCTTGCCATGAACAATTCCTACGCGAAGCGCCGGGGCATTTCCAGATTCAAAAAAAACCTCGTCGCAAGCAACCCGCTTTGCCGGTAGAAATCAAAGCTCTCTCAAGATGATTTTGGAACTCCTCGAATGGTGCCTCACTCCCGCCTCCCTGCGTGCGAGATCGACTGGACTCCTTGCCGGTCAAATCGCCATTCGCCACCGATCCCTGCGTTGCCGGCATGAATGGCAGCCCCACCTGGAGTGCTGCAAAAATTTTCTCCGTCGTAATCTGATTTCGGGAAAACATGTCGCAGTTCTTGGCAGCGGACACCTCCGCGATATCGATCTGCGGCATTTGAAAAAACACTTCGCCCGCATCAGCCTGGTGGATGTGGTGCATCCGCTCGAAGTGCGACTCCTCGCCATGTTCTCGAGAGGACGAATCCGTCTTCTCTCCGGCGACCTTTCAGGAGCCTTGCATCTCAAGAGACCCGCCTCCACGATATCCTTGGAAAAAAATCTTCGCTCCTCGCTGGAGGAGGCCGACACGCTCGTTTCCGCCTGCCTGCTGAGTCAACTGGCCTTGCCATTTACGCAGCGTTGGAGCGGGCGTTTTTCCGAGCAGGAGATTTCGCAAACCTCCTGCTTGATCGGGCAGATGCACCTCGGCCTTTTAAAAAATGCCAAACAAAGCCTCCTGATGACCGACTCGGCCCAACGCTATGGCAACGACGACTGGATTCCTCTGCTGCCTGGTCTGGATCTGCCTCCGGCTCATGAAAGATGGATCTGGGACATCGCCACCGCCGGGGAGCATGGCCTCAAGGGCCTCGGCGACGAACAAAGACTCGTGGAGGCATCGCTTTTCCAATCACTGGCACCCGCGAAAAATCACGAAAATCTTTGCCCATTCGAGTTGAAACAATAGGATGCCGTCGCATGCCAAATCGTCGGATTCTCAAGATCGGCTCCCAATCCATCGGCGGGCGCGAGTTGCTCTTCATCCTCGGGCCCTGCGTGATCGAGAGCTCGGCTTTCACCCGCCGGATGGGGCGAAAAATCAAAGCCATTTGTGAAGGCGAAGGCGCCCGCTTCGTCTTCAAAGCCTCCTATGACAAGGCAAACCGCACATCGAACAAATCCTTCCGGGGCACTTCGGCCGAAGAGGGGTGCGGGTTGCTGGCGGAGATCGGCGCGGATTTGGGCGTTCCGGTCACGACGGATATCCACTCGCCGGAAGAGGCGGAAATCGCCGGACGCTTCGTCGATATTCTCCAGATACCGGCTTTCCTCTGTCGCCAGACCGACCTCATCGTCGCAGCCGCCAAGACAGGTCGCGTGGTCAATGTCAAAAAGGGTCAGTTTTTAGCCCCGTGGGACATGAAAAATGTGGCTCAAAAACTCGAGTCCGCAGGTTGCCGGAACTACATCTTCACCGAGCGCGGAACGACTTTTGGCTATAACAACCTCGTTGCCGACATGCGCTCCATCCCATGGATGCAGGAACTCGGATGTCCTGTGGTTTTCGACGCGACCCATTCCGTGCAGAGGCCCGGCGGGGCGGGGGAGACCACTGGCGGCGATGGCAAACTGGCCCCCGTTTTGGCAAAAGCGGCGGTCGCTGCCGGGTGCGACGGCGTTTTTTTGGAAACCCATGAAAACCCCGCCAAGGCGCTCTCCGACGGTCCGAATCAAGTTCCACTCCGCGACCTTCCGCGCCTGATCAAACAACTGAAAGCCTTGCGCGATGTCGTGGTCTGATTTGTTGCGCCCGCTCGTTCTCGCCGCACTTGTGGGCTCCCTCCATGCCGAGTCGAAGCCCGCTCCATCAGCTTCCCCAGCCGAGGTCGCCGATTTTGACCTTCCCGTTCCCGAGGGAATGCCGGTGAATGGAATCAAGGTCCCGCAATATGATGAAAACGGGAAGCGACTCATGCTTTTCGAGGCGGCCGTGGCAAAAAAAATCAATGCGCAGCTTGTGGACATGCAGACTGTGAAACTCGAGGCGCTCGATGGAGAGGGAAGGAAAATTTTCGTTGAACTGCCGCAGGCGGTCTTTAACCTCGAAAGCCGCATCCTGACGGGTGATGCCACCGCCAAAATCTACCGCGAGGATTTTGAAATCACTGGCGACAGTATCGAATTCAACACCAAGACCCGCTTCGGAACGATGCGCGGAAATGTCAAAATGGTTATCTCCACAGAAGAAAGTTTCAAATGATCGATTTTAAAGCCGCCTCATTGGCCATTCTCACCGTGCTTTTCACTCTGGCCTCTCTTGGCGCCCAGGAATCCCAACCCTCGATGTCGGCCGAGTCGAAAGCCGGCAAGACGCCCGGCCTCTTCAACATGGGCGGCGGCGAAAGGCCAAGCGGCGCAAAAACGGAGATTACTGCAACGAGGGAATCAAGCTTCGACAGTGAAAAAAACATCGCGGAATTCACAGGACGCGTCCTCGTTCGCGACCCGCAGTTCACGCTCACTTGCGACCGCCTCAAGGTCACTCTCGCCCAGGATAAAAAAGGCATCGCCGTCGCCGAGGCCGTGGGCAATGTCATTATCGTCCAGGAAAAATCCGACCCCAAAAGCACAGTCCAACAAGCCATCGGCAGAGCCGGCGAGGTGACCTACAAACCTGACTCCGGCGAGGTCGTGCTTCGCGACTGGCCATCAATCCAGCAGGGCATCAACAATCAAGTCGCGACCGAGCAATCCACCGTGATGATCCTGCGCAGCAGCGGCCAATCCCGCACCATCGGCGGAAGCAAGACGATGATCACCGACACCGCCAAGCCCCAATGAGCGAAACAACAGAAAAGCCGCTTCTCCACACCGAGGGTTTGGTGAAGGTTTACAACCGCCGGGCGGTCGTGAACGGCGTGGATATCAATGTCAAAAAAGGCGAGATCGTTGGCCTTCTCGGTCCGAACGGCGCAGGAAAAACAACCACCTTCTATATGATCGTCGGCCTCGTGCGCCCCAACGGCGGCAAGGTTTTTTTTCGCGGTGAGGATGTCACATCCATGCCTATGTATCGGCGCGCCCGCCACGGCATGGGCTACCTTCCGCAGGAGGAGTCAATTTTTCGCAAACTCACGGTGGAGGAAAATATTCTCGCCATTCTTGAGACAACCGGCCTGCCGAAGAAGGCTCGCAAGGAGCGCTGCGATGAGCTTCTCACGAGATTTGGCATCGAGCACATTGCAAAAAACGAGGCCCTAACGCTCTCGGGCGGAGAGAAGCGGCGCCTCACGATCGCCCGCTCGCTCGTCACGAATCCGTCGCTCCTCATGCTCGACGAACCCTTCAGCGGTGTGGACCCTATCGCCGTGCACGATGTGCAGCAGATCATTCAGGACCTGCGCGAGCAGGGGCTCGCGATTCTCATCACCGACCACAATGTCCGCGAGACACTCAATATCGTGGATCGGGCCTACTTGATTTTCGAAGGCCGTGTTGAGAGCCAGGGAAACAAGGAATTTCTCTTGAACGACCCGATCAGCCGCAAGCTGTATCTGGGTGAATCTTTTTCGATGTGAGCTTTCTTTGCAGCTCCTGTTTGCATAAAGTCCCAGCCCGGTTTACCCGTTTCCCCAGTCCTCCGACACTTTCGAACCGACCATGCCTACATCGAGCAAGCCGTTAAAAAAAGTTAGCCACATCACGGTCGGCCACTTTTATGCCAATCACGCCGAGAAGCTCGGCCTTAGACTGGAAGGGAGTTCGCGCGGACTGAATCGGCTCATTCGCGAGCCCACCATCAATCGCCCCGGCCTCGCCCTCTCCGGCTTCTTCAGCTATTTCGCGGTCAAGCGCATTCAAGTTCTTGGCGCCGCCGAGTTGAGTTATTTGAAAAGCCTCCCCGCCGCGACCCTCAAGGAACGCGCCCGCGCCCTTCTCTCACGCAACATGCCTTGTCTTGTTGTGGCCAGAAACGCGCCTGTGCCCACACCAATCCTTGATGCTGCGGCGGAGTTCGAAACTCCCGTGCTGCGCACCAGCATGATCACGATGAAATTCATCAATGCCGCAACGATCCTCCTCGAGACAGATTTCGCACCTTCCACGACCGAGCATGGCAGCATGGTTAGCATTCTCGGAGTCGGAACCCTCATCCGCGGAGCAAGCGGCATTGGAAAAAGCGAGTGCGTGCTGGGATTGATCGAACGCGGCTACAGCCTCGTCAGCGACGACATTACCCGCTTCCGCTCGGTCGAGGGCAGCGAACTCATCGGCATGTCGGACAGCATTTCCCGCTACCACATGGAGGTCCGGGGCATCGGAATTATCAACATCGCCTCGATCTTCGGCGCGGGCTCGGTGGTCCCGCAAAAAAAACTAAACTTTGTCGTCACACTCAAAGATTGGCATGAAGTCGAGAATGTGGATAGGATCGGACTCGACCGTGAAACATACGAAATTCTGGGCATCAAAGTCCCGCATGTCACACTGCCCGTCCGCACGGGACGCGACATCGCGAGGCTGGTCGAGGTGGCCGCGCTGGACCAGAAATTAAAAGACATGGGCGAAAACAGCGCACAGGAATTTAATCAGAGACTGCTTCACATGATCAGCGAACGCCGGAACAGATAATGGGAATTCTTACGAAAAAAAAGACAGCGGAAGACCTGCAAAAAACAACCTGCGAGGTGACCATCGACAACCGCAACGGCCTCCACGCACGACCGGCGGCCATGTTCGTGAAGATATCCAGTCGCTACCGGGCGGAGGTCTGGGTGGAAAAAGACGGCGAGAGGGTGAATGGAAAAAGCATCATGGGCCTCATGATGCTCGCCGCCGGGAAGGGGTCCAAGCTCACCATTGTCGCCGAGGGCGCCGATGCCGAAAAAGCCGTGGCCGAGATCAAAAATTTGGTCGAAACCCGCTTTGGCGAAGATTGAGGGCAGGGGCCTTCTTCTCATTGCCTCCCATCTTTTTTTTGTTCAAGCTCCCTGCAAATGCGGGGCGTTGAAAAAGTCAAATCCGAAAAGCGGTTCCACGGCATACCTGTTGCCCAAGGCATCGCCCGATGTCCCGCGCTCGTGCACTTGGCCGAGGAGGAGGACATCCTCCCGGAAACAATTTCATCCGAGGATGTGCCTGGTGAAATTGCGCGCTTTGAGGCGGCCCTCATAGCCACGCGTATCGAACTGCTCGAAATCCAGCAGAAAATTTCCTCCGCCATCGGCGCACACGACGCCAGTATTTTTGATGCCCACCTTCTTGTAGTCGAGGATCGCACTCTCATTGACGAAGTCCTGCGAAGCCTCGAGCGGGATCACCTCTGCATCGAATACATCTTCCAACAGGTAGCCCATAGATATTGCAAGACACTCGAAGCGATTGATGACCCCTACCTCAGAGAGAGGGTCGTTGACATCGAGGATGTCACGCGCCGCGTCATCAGGCATCTCCTCGGAAAGGCCCCGCAAAATCCAGCTGCCCACGATCAGTCCCATATTATCGTTGCGCACAACCTCACGCCATCGGACACGGCACAATTGGACCGCGAATTGGTTCGCGGTTTCGTGACCGAGATCGGAAGCAAGACCTCGCACACGGCAATCATGGCGCGCTCGCTGGAGATTCCCGCCGTCGTTGGGATGCAGGGCATTTGCCAGCAAATCCAAATCGGCGACGACATACTCATCGATGGCTACAATGGACTGCTTATACTCAACCCCTCGCCAGCCACACTTGCTGAATACGAGCGTCTCTCGCGCCAAAAGGAACAGGTCGTCGAGCGCTTGCGCCTCATCAGGGAAACCGCATCCACAACGCGGGACGGACGCCATATCGTCCTCTCTGCGAATATCGATTTACCGGATGAAATGTCCGATGTGGCCGCAAACGGCGCCGAGGGGATTGGCCTGTTCAGGACAGAGTTTCTCTATTTGAACCGCACCGACCCTCCTGGCGAGGAAGAGCAGTTTGGACACTATCGCCAAGCCGCCGAGCAAGCGCTCCCTCACAGCGTCATTATTCGCACCCTCGACATCGGGGGCGACAAATTGGCTTCCAGTCTCGAAACCTGGGAGGAAGAAAATCCCTTCCTTGGCTGCCGCGCGATCCGCTTCTGCCTCGAGAACCCCGCCATCTTCAAAACCCAACTTCGCGCCATTCTGCGGGCCGCCACGACCAACAACATCCGCGTCATGTATCCCATGATCTCCGGACTTGAAGAACTGCGGCGTGCCAACGCCATCTTGGAGGAGTGCAAAGAAGAACTCTCAAGTGCGGGGATTCCATTCAACCCGTGGATCGAAGTCGGAGTCATGATTGAGACTCCCAGCGCCGTTCTTGTGGCAGACCATCTCGCCCGCGAAGTCCGATTCTTCAGCATCGGAACGAACGATCTCATTCAATACTCGATAGCGGTGGATCGTTTGAATGATCGCATCGCCCACCTCTACAATCCCACGCACCCGTCGATTTTGCGCATGATCAAAATGATCGTCGAGTCCGGGCGCGCGCGTGGCATTTGGACAGGCATCTGCGGCGAGATTGCCTCCGACATTCAGCTCACGCCCCTCTTGATCGGCCTCGGCGTGGAGGAATTGAGCGCGACAAGCGCCTTGGTGCCCCGTGTCAAAAAAGCCGTGCAATCCCTCGATGCCTCGGAGTGCGCCAAGCTCGCCGCACAAGCCTTGGAGTCCGACGACTCCGCCGCCATCTTGGAAATGAGTCGATCCATGGCAATGGCAAACTACGCCGATTTGATGGATTGAAACATGCCGCGCCTGCACGCGGCGCATGATCAATTCCGGCGTTTAAAAGCAATTACCGACAAGGGCGGGAGATTGATCTCGATCGAGTGCGGTTGGTTCTGCCAACTCCAGTCTTCATGGGCTTGGACACCACCAAAGTTACCTGCGTTGCTACCACCGTAGGTCTCCGCATCGGTATTCAAAATCTCCTCATAAAAACCGGGGTGGGGGACTCCGACGCGATATCCGCCGCGAACAACAGGAGTGGCATTCACGACAAAAAGAATCCTCTCGCCGCTGCGTGATTTCCGCATGAACGACCAGACCGAGTTGTCGGCGTCGCCAAAGTCGATCCACTCGTAGCCCTCGTAGCTGTCGTCCAATTCGTAGAAGCTCGGTTCGTGGGTGTAGAGCCAATTGAGATGCTGCATGAGCCTCCGCATGCCTTGGTTCAGGTGTTGCTCTGTGAGATGCCAGTCGAGACTGAAAGCATGTTTCCATTCGGAGAACTGGCCGAACTCGATTCCTTGGAAGATGAGCTTTTTGCCGGGATGCGCCCACATCCATGCGAGAAACATCCGGCAGTTTGCAAACTTCTGCCAATCGTCGCCGGGCATTTTATTGATGAGCGAACCCTTGCCGTGAACGACCTCGTCATGGCTCAGCACAAGGATGAAATGTTCATGGAACGCATAGAGCATCGAGAAGGTGATCTCACCCTGATGATATCTGCGATGGATCGGGTCTTTGCTGATGTAGCGCAGGCTGTCATTCATCCAGCCCATGTTCCACTTGTATCCAAAGCCCAGTCCTCCTGTGTAGGTGGGTCGCGATACTCCAGGCCAAGCCGTGGATTCCTCGGCGATCAGTGCCACGCCGGGATGCCGTTCATAGCAGACCTCGTTGCAGCGCTTCATAAAGTCGATGGCTTCGAGATTTTCCCTGCCGCCGAAACAATTCGGAATCCACTCGCCGGCCTTCCGCGAGTAGTCGAGGTAAAGCATCGAAGCCACAGCATCCACGCGCAGACCGTCGATGTGGTATTCATCCAGCCAGAAAAGCGCATTGCCGATCAGGAAATTTCTAACTTCGTTGCGGCCGTAATTGAAAATGAGCGTTCCCCAGTCCTGATGTTCGCCCAAGCGGGGATCTTCATGCTCGAAGAGGCAGCTTCCGTCATAGCGGGCGAGGCCGTGCGCATCTTTCGGAAAATGTCCGGGCACCCAATCCAGAATCACGCCGATTCCGGCCTGATGGCAACGGTCGACAAAATTCCGAAACTCGTCGGGATTTCCAAACCGGCTCGTCGGGGCGTAGTAGTTCACCACTTGATAACCCCAGGAACCGTCGAAGGGATGCTCCATCACGGGCATGAGCTCAATGTGTGTGAAGCCCATTTCCTTCACATAGGGAATCAGGCGGTCTCCGAGTTCACGGTAGCTTAGAGCCCGGTTACCGTCTTCGGGGATTCGTTGCCATGAGCCGATATGAACCTCGTAGATGCTCATGGGAGAATTGTAGGAGTCAACCTGCGGGCGCTTGTGCATCCACTCCTCATCGCTCCATTGGTAGCGGCCCAAATCAAAAACCATGCACCCTGTCTGCACGCCATGCTGGGCGAAGAAGGCATACGGGTCCGTCTTCAGAAAGACATCGCCGTGGGCACCGCGAATTTCAAATTTGTAGTGCGCGCCTTCATGCACGCCGGGCAGGAAAATTTCCCAGACTCCGGATGGAACAAGCTTCCGCATCTGGTGCACGCGGCCGTCCCAATTATTGAAATCGCCGACCACGCTCACACGCTGCGCTGACGGTGCCCATACGGCAAAATGAACGCCAGGAACATCGCCGATCACCTTCACATGTGCCCCAAGTTTTTTATAGATGTCGTAGTGGGTGCCTTCGTTGAAAAGGTAGATATCCATCTCGCCAAGAACGGGCGGAAACGAATACGCATCCCGTTCCTTCCACTTGCGGCCGTCATGGCCGGTAATCTCGAGTGTGTATGACATGCCTTCCGTGAATCCGGCGATCTCCCCCTCAAACAGACCGTGCTCATCGACTCGCAAAAGTTTCTGAGCCTTCGCGCCCTTGCTATCAAGTATCACCGCCACTTCGGAAGCATCCGGTCTCAGAACGCGGGCTAAAAAATGATCTTGGAGTGATCTAATGCCGAGCACGCGAAAAGGGTCGCAGTGGCGTGCCTCAACCAATGGAAAGTAATCGTCAGGGGCAAGGCGGGAAGGGGTCATTCGAGACCTATAAAGCAAACCCGCAGGGGGTGAACAGATTTTCCTATCCTCGCCTGAGATTTCAAAAAAAGACCCTTTTAAAACTTGTCATGTTTCAAAATTGTATTAATCTACGCGTTCTTTATGGCAAAAACAGCATGGCTCGAGCGCAACAAGCGCAAACAGAAAACAGTTGAAAAGTATGCGGCTCTCCGCGCGGAATTGAAGGCTAAAAAAGATTACGCCTCATTGACGCAACTTCCCCGCGACGCAAGCCCCACGCGGCTTGTAAACCGCTGCCGCATCTCCGGCCGACGCCGCGCTTTTCTCCGTCGCTTCCAGATTTCCCGTATTACCTTCCGCGAACTCGCTTCGTCCGGATTGATTCCTGGCGTCACGAAGTCAAGCTGGTAATTTTTAGTCTGCCTGCTGGTTTGTTCGCCAGCAGGCCGGCTGCTTGACATACTGTCATGTCCCCACTCTGGAAGAAGAAGCCGTTTTTGGGTTTCGGCATCGGAATGGGGCTTTTAGGCGCTGTCGCACTGGCCCTCAGGCATCGTCAAAAATTTGCACAGGGCGTTCCCGAGGAAATTTCGCCAGCCATCTTCGCCACGCGCTCAGCTTCGACATCGCGCGGAGAGATCGTTTATCACATCAGCGGCTCCGGAGCCCCTGTCGTTTTCCTTCATGGGTTTTGTCTCGGCGCATCCTCCTATGAGTGGTCGAAGGTTTATGCTCTCTCGGCATTGCGGCACGAGGTCATCGCGCCCGATCTGATCGGCTTCGGGGAATCCGAGCGACCGGCCGGGGGGCTCGATGCCGTCGACTATGTCGAAAGTCTCGCTGAATTCCTTCGTGAAGTGACGCCTGGGAGGCCCGCGGTCATCGTGGCAAGCGGCGTAACTGCCAATATTGCACTAATGCTCTCCTCACGGCATCCCGAGTTGATCTCCCGCATGGTTCTCTTCCTTCCAACAGGTCTCGGAGATTCTCAAAAGTGTCGAACCATGGGCCTGATTAGCAAAAGCCGGATTCCCGGAGTGAGCGGATTGATTTACCGGCGCCACCTGGCCCAGCCTGCCTTTATTCGTTCTTGGCTCGAGTCCGTGGGTTTTTCGAACCCCGAAAAAATCAATGCGGAAACACTGAGTGTCCTCGTCACATGCGCTCAACAATACGGAGCCGAACATGCGATTTTCAATTTTTTCAAAAAACGCCACAGCTTCGATGCGGGGGGGCATCTTTCCTCGGTCCTTGCTCCGGTGCATATTCTTTGGCCCGCAAAAGCCGTCGGATTTCACCCGAGTGATGCCGTGAACCTCTGCCGCAACCTGCCACGGGCGAGTATGGAAATTTTACCAGATGCAGCAGCCTTCGCCCCTATGGAGGCGCCTGAAGAAATCGGGGCGATTGTTTCACGATGGATTGATGGCGACCTCACCGCACTCCAATCGTCTTGATTTCTTATGAAAGATTTTCAGATCAAAAATCCCCGCCAGCGCGTTGTTCTTGTCCGCCACGGTGAGACAGAGTGGAGCCTCAGCGGACGCCATACTTCGGTCACCGATATTCCCCTCACGCAGGTTGGCGAGCGCAGGGCAAGCGCTCTGGAGCCTTTGCTTCGGAAATGGAATTTTGGCCTCGTGCTATGCAGCCCGCGCCTTCGAGCCAAACAAACTTGCGATCTTCTCGGGTGGGGCAAAAGTGCAGTGCCGATCGAGGATCTCGTTGAATGGAATTACGGAGAATTTGAAGGTCTCACCACACCACAAATCCGCGAACGCATCCCCGGTTGGACTGTTTTCACAAATCCGTGCCCAAATGGCGAAACAGCCGAGCAAGTCGCGGCAAGAGTGGACAGGGTCATTGCGCATGTGCGGGAGTTTGCTGGAGACACCCTTCTCGTTGGCCACTCACACTGCCTGCGCGTCCTTGCCGCCCGTTGGCTCGGCCTGGATGCGAATTCCGCTCGTTTTTTCAATCTCGAAACCGGCACTTGGAGTGTCCTTTCCTACGAGCATGAGAGTCCAGTGATTCAGGTCTGGAGCGCTCCGCCGGAGTGAGGGGCTTATTTCCAGTGCGATTGCCAAGCTTCAAATTCTGATAATCGCAAGCGGTGCCTGGCGATATTGCCTGAATGCAAACCCTCCAATTCGATGCGTATGACTTCTTGAAATCTATCCCTCTCGTCTTTGGGTAAAGATTTGCAAGCCTCGGCAATCGTCCACTCCTGAGCTAGCAGTTGATCCATTTGTTTGCGCACGATTTCGCCAATGAAACGAGTCATCTCGCTTCTATATTTCAAGCGAAATGGATCGGGCGACCCAAGGGTTTCCTTGACGCCGATATATTGGTTTGCCGAGCTTTTATAAGCCCATACAAACACATCGCGCAGATACTCGATGCAGTTTAGTTCATAAACACCAAGCAGTCCCCCGATGTAATCCTTTTGCTCAACCCCTGTGAATGAGAGAGGGCAGAGGTTATGGCGAATCATCGGAATATTCGCAGCAAGGCGCGAAACCCTTTTATTCACATCTTCAAACGGTTGCAGATAGGGCAAGTGCACCATCACGAAAAAAGCCTGCTCGTAGGGATTCTCGATTTCATTCGCGACCCACAAAATCTGCTCGAATTTTTCCTCAATCAGTTGCGGGACTGCCAGCGGGTGGAATACCGTCCCGCTTATGCCAACAGGCCGCGAGCGGACGCGTCCGCATGACGCCGGGTCCTGAATGAGATTATCAGCAAGCAGTGAATGCAGATTGCAGATGGTATGGCTATTGTATCCGACGCCGGTAGGGTTGTCGGAGAGCATCTCGAGAGCCGCTTTGTGATTGAGGATCATTTGCGTCTCTTCAGATTTGTGCCCCTCGGCAGCCTCACCGAGGTGCAGCAGGCGTTCGGTCTCAAGCAACGAGTAGGTATTTCCTTCGAGGCGGCTCGAATTCCAAGACAGATCGATTAAAAGGCGCTGCAAAACTTGCCTCAAATAAGTGCCAGGTGGCAATTCGTCCACGCCTACATATCCAAATCGCGCCAGTTCGTCCCGAGTTTCGGCGGGCAAGTAAAAGGTGCGATTCGGTTGATACGCATCCAAAAAATCGGATTTGTATCCGACTGGAATACGCTCAGTGCGAGGTCTCTGAACCAAATGGCGAATACGGCGTCCTTCGGGCGAGAGCCATGGCTTATCAGCTGTGAAGGAGTCTGGTTCCTCCCTCAAGATGCTCGTTGATCCTTCTTCTTCAAAAGGAATAACGTAACGCGTTGCGCGTCCCTTGCCCTTGAGTGTGAGGTGTCCAGATTGAACCAATCGGTCCAGGTCTCTCTGAAGCGTTCTTTTCGGAGTTCCTCTCATCATGGGGATAGTGAGAATGTCCTTGATCGATGCTCCAAAAGGAAAGCACTCGGCGGCTTTTATAACTGAATAGACTCTGGAATGTGATATTCTTCTTGGCATTTTCTTGGCACAAACTCTAAACGCGCCCTTAAAAAAACGCCACTAAATTATTACTCGCGCCATAAATTTTTTTTCTTGCCTTCAAATAAAACCCCGTGTCATGATTTCCGCGACGCGAGTCATTTCATTAATGTTGTTGTAAAAATGTGGGCTGAATCTGATCCAGTTCTTTCCGCAGTGGCTTTTTCTCAGCGACGCACTAACTCCTGCTGATTCGAGTCTAGAAAAGATTGCGGCACTATCTACCGAAGGATGCCGCGTTGTTAAAATTCCTGACCTCATGGAATCATCGGCTCGTGGCGAGAGAAATTTAAAGCCTGCCGAGCTGAGTTTTTCTTCCAAATAATCCCTATTCTCTAAAATCGCGGATTGCACATTCTCCAAGCCGATCTCGAGAAGCATTTCGAGACTGGCCTTCATCCCATACATTCCAGAAATGTTGAGGACGCCGGGTTCATAGCGTCTGGCTGTTGCCTCAAACACAATTTCCTTTTGCGCGATGAAGTCGGGTGATTTCACATTCCAAGCTCCGAGCAGTGTGGGACGGCATTTTTCAAAATTTCGGCGCGCGACATAGACGATGCCTATGGCCATGGGACCGAGCATCCATTTGTGTGCATCGGCGCTGAGGAAATCGACAAACTCCACATCGAGCGGCGCTGCGCCAAGAGTCTGAATAGCATCAAGGGAAAACAAAACGCCGTTGGACCTGAGCAGGCGACCTATGGCTCTCACATCGATTCGGCGCCCACTCAGGTAGTGGCAGGAAGCCAGTGCGACCAATTTGGTTCTCGGTGTCAGCGCGGCTTCGACGAGTTTGGGAGTAATTGCCCCAGGCAGATCAGGGTGCAGTTCCCTTGCCACCACGCCACGAGAAGCGAGGGCGGTCCATGGATACACATTCGCAGGATAATCATCCCCGTAATACAAAACTTCGTCGCCGGCCTGCCAATCCAATCCATTTGCAAACAAGCTCAGCCCGAGCGAAGTCGGACCGAGCAGCGCTATTTCGTCGGCATTTGCACCAATGAGCTTCGCGCAGAGCGAGCGCGTTCGGGCGACATCCCGCAGGACCTCTCCAAATTCCTGGTGCTTGTGACAACTCGCCTCGGCGTGAGCCTTCATGGCATCCGCCGCTCGACGCGGGAGAATTGTCACACCGGCATGTCCAAGAAAAATCCCGTTTTCAACCACGGGAAACTCCCTCCTGCGCTCGGACTCGTCTTTGAAAAATCTCACTTGCGCGCTTCCTCTGCTTCGTGGATCAACGACCAGAAATCATTCGTCTTGGCGACCTCGCCGTCTTCTTCATCGATCGGCAGATTCGACCGGAAAAGAAAATCGCGAATAGTGTTTTTATGGAGCACCCGATGGATCAGAAGGCCCTCCGGATGCTTTTCGAAATAAATCCGGTAATCCCGGGCCCGGTATCGCAGCAGCGAGCGTCCATCCCTCGAGACCCTGCCAAACTTTTCATCATCGAGAGCGTCCAAATCGCCGGGCAGAAACTGGAATTCCGCGAGGAGATCCAATTGCAAATCTTTTGGCAGCGCAGCCATCTCTCCGGCGCTGATTCGATTGAAGATCACTTGAAACACAATCGCACACTACCCGCTTCAAGCCCCTTTTTGGCAAGCAGGGATTTTTCATGCTTTGTTGCCAAATCCTCTGCGATCTGCATTAACTCTGCGCTCCACCCTCTATGAGTAAAAATATCGAATCCCACCTCCAAGAAAAACGCATCTTCAAACCTGCCGCAGCCTTCTCAAAAAAAGCCGCAGTCAAAAGTTTCGCCGACTATAAAAAGCTTCACGCCGATTCTCTAAAAAATCCCGAGAAATTCTGGGCTCGCGAAGCTTCGGAACTCGTCTGGCAGAAGAAGTGGAAAAAGGTTTTGAACTGGAAATCTCCCTTCGCCGAATGGTTTGTCGGAGGTCAATTGAACGCCTCGGAGAATTGCTTGGACCGTCATCTCCAAGGCCCCCGGCGTAACAAGGCGGCTATTATCTGGGAAGGCGAACCGGGCGAGCGTCGCACATTGACCTATCACCAACTTCACCGTGAGGTCTGCATTTTTGGAAATGTTCTCAAGCGCAACGGTGTCAAAAAAGGCGACCGCGTTCTCATCTACATGCCTCTTATCCCCGAGGCGGTTATCGCCATGCTCGCCTGCGCCCGCATCGGAGCCGTCCACACAGTGGTCTTCGGAGGTTTCAGCAGCGAGAGCATCAAGGATCGCCTTGCTGACAGCGGTGCCAAACTCGTTGTGACTGCGGATGCCGGTTATCGCCGAGGCCAGTGCGTCACCCTTAAGCAGAATGTCGATCACGCGCTTCAGGGAAATACCGAGGTCAAACGCGTCATCGTTGCAAAGCGGACGACCATGGATGTCCATATCGAAGAAGGACGCGATGTCTGGTGGCATCGCGAGGCCGAATATGTCGATGCCAACTGCCCGCCAGTCCCTCTCGACAGCGAACATCCGCTTTTCATCCTTTATACAAGCGGTTCCACAGGCAAACCGAAGGGCATTCTGCACACGACCGGCGGCTACATGACCGGCACTGCGGCCACGAGCAAATACATCTTCGACCTCAAGGAGGAGGATGTTTACTGGTGCACCGCCGATGTCGGCTGGATCACTGGTCACAGTTACCTCGTTTACGGACCGCTGGCCAATGGAGCCACCTGTGTTCTTTACGAGGGCGCTCCGAATTGGCCCGAGCCGGATCGCTTCTGGAAAATCATCGAGGAACTCGGCGTGACGATCCTCTACACAGCTCCCACAGCCATCCGCGCCTTCATGAAGTGGGGCGACGAGTGGCCTAAAAAGCACGACCTTTCCTCGCTCCGGCTCCTTGGCAGCGTGGGAGAACCCATCAACCCCGAGGCTTGGATGTGGTATCACAAGCACATCGGTGGAGAGCGTTGTCCGATTGTGGATACCTGGTGGCAGACCGAGACAGGCATGATTCTTATCTCGCCACTTCCCGGTGCCACGCCTCTCAAACCAGGCACAGCCACGCTTCCTTTCTTCGGTGTCGATGCAGCGATCGTCGACGACAACGGCAAGGAAGTCCCGCACGGCGAAGGTGGAAAATTGGTCATTCGCAAGCCTTGGCCAGCCATGCTCCGCACGATCTACGGAGACAAGCCTCGTTACAAAAAACAGTATTGGACGGAAGTCAAAGGCGTCTACTTCACGGGGGATGGCGCCCGCCGCGACAAGGATGGCTATTTCTGGATTGTTGGCCGTATTGACGATGTTCTGAATGTCGCCGGTCACCGCCTTGGAACAGCCGAAGTCGAAAGCGCGCTCGTTGGCCATCCATCCGTCGCAGAAGCGGCTGTGGTTGGCCGTCCAGATGAAATCAAAGGCCAAGGCGTTGTCGCATTTGTAACCCTCCGCCAAGGCCACACAGCCTCGAAGGAGCTTTCTTCAGAGATTCGCAACCATGTCGGCAAAGCCATCGGCCCGATCGCCAAGCCTGATGAAATCCGCTTCACCGAGGCCCTGCCAAAAACCCGCAGCGGAAAAATCATGCGCCGCCTTCTCAAGCAGATCGCTGCTGGAGTTCAGATCACCGGCGACACAACCACGCTGGAAGATCTGAGCGTTCTCGCACGCCTCAGTTCCGCAAAAGACGAGTAATCAATTGAAGAACCCAAAGCTCCGCCTGCCCTCGCTTTTTAACATCAATCCTGCCATGGCGGCAATCCGTCGCGCTGGAAGTTGGCGTGCGCTCCTGATCCTTCAGGTGGCCTTTTTCGCCACAATGATCGCAGCGAGAGCGGAGTGGAGCATCGTTTCGGCAACCGGACTTGGTGAACCCGTGCCCGGCGTCGAGGTCATCGAAACCCGCTGCGTCAACGGCAACCAAACCGCCCGCGTCACGGCGCTTTGTTTCAATGATAAAAACCATACCCTCCGCGTCATTGATAGTCCCTCGCCGGGTAACGCCACCTTGGCCAATACACTAAACCACGCAAAAGCCGTCGCAGGTGTCAATGGCAGTTACTTTCACAAGGACTTCCGTCCTGTAGGTCTGATGATTTCGGATGGCAAAACGATCAACGGTTTTGAGAAGGCAAAGCTCCTCAGCGGTCTCGTTGGGGTCAAACAAGACGGTCAAGTATCGATCCTTCGCTCGGATGAATATGAACCCGCAAAGCTCCAACTCCTCCAAGCTCTCCAATGCGGGCCAATGCTTGTAGAGGACGACCAGTTGGTTCCGGGTCTCAATGACGAGCGCATCGCCCGCCGGACCATCGTGGCTAAAGGGACGCGCGGAGAGACCGCTCTCATCTACATTTCATCAGTCACACTTGCCGACGCCGCCCGTATTCTTGCGTTGCCTTCGATTCTGGATACATGGAAGCCAAAAACCGCGCTCAATCTCGACGGAGGTAGCTCCAGCGGCCTATGGGTTGGCAATGGTATTTCCCTCGCCGAAATCGCCCGCGTGAGAAATTTCCTCGCCATCGTGCCACGCTAACTCGACAGAAGAGTCACACGCTTCATCGGAGTATGCCATTCAGCCATCGACAATGTCCGGATCAGATTCATTAACCACACCATCAGAGGCGCGCTGGATAAATTGTCCTCGTTGCCACGCCTCCTTGCGCGACCGTGCGTTGCGTCCCCATGAATACCTTTGCTGTGGTCGCTGTGGTGAGCAGGTGAAATCCTCGCATCCCGGACGCACGATGAAAGCCGCCTGGGCATTCGCCATGGCGGCGTTGATCACGCTCATCCCTGCAAATATGAATCCGATTCTTGTTTTTAGCATCGCTGGAAATTCGCTGGAAAATCTCATTATCACCGGCGTTGAAGGCCTGTGGATGCAGGGATTCCAACCTCTCGGTTCGTTGGTTTTCTTTTCAGCCATTCTGGCGCCGGTTCTCTATCTGCTCTCGGTTTCCTATGTCTCCGCTTCCTGGACTTTTCAAAAACGCCCTCCACTTCTTGCTGTCGCATTCCGCCTTGTCGATGCACTGGAAGCTTGGAATCTCCTGCCTGTATTCGCCATCGCCTGTATGGTCTCGGTTGTAAAACTTCGCACCTTGGGCACCGTGAATTGGGATGTGGGCGCTCTCTGGGTCCTCGCCACAGCCATCCTGACCATGTTGGCCGTGCAATGTTTCGACAGGAAATGTGCCGAACTTTATGTGGAGGCAGGCCAGTGACCGACGACCTCAGATACGCCATTTCAAAAGCCCTCACGGCCGCAGGCATCATCCTCTACATCCCGGCCAACTTCCTTCCTGTGATGACTATCACGATCACCGGTCAGGTTGAGCCTCTCACCGTCATGGGCGGTGTTTTTGAACTCTACGATACCGGTCTCGTTCCCGTGGCAGCTGTGGTTTTTTTGGCCAGTGTCCTTGTTCCCATTGTCAAACTCCTTTCGCTTTCATGGATGCTCAGCCTCCACGGCACGGACATCGCGCAATCCCGCCGAACAAAATTCCACGCATTCCTGACACGCATCGGCACCTGGGCCATGGTCGATATTTTTCTTCTCTCCATCCTCGTTGCCGTCGGCCAACTTGGAATTCTCGCAAGTGTCCAAGCCGAACCGGGGGCGCTTTTTTTTGCTGCGATGATTATTTGCACGCTCTACGCCGCTGATATCTATAAGACCTACATGATCTGGCATCCGCCATCGCCGAAATCCACATGACCAATCAGCACGAACAACAAGACCACGGTGTCATCAGCGACTCTCGCAAACGCAGCGTGGCCTGGGTTTTGATTTTCCCGCTCATTGCAGCCGCAGCCACCGCATGGTTTCTCTGGACCGACTACAAATCGATGGGACCCGAAATCGAAATCTCATTCGACGAAGTTCCCGGAATCCAGCCAGGCAAAACGCCTCTCGTCTATCGCGGCATCGATGCGGGAATGGTGACTGCGGTGGATTTGGACAAAAACCTCAACAAGGTTCTTGTTAAAGTCCGCCTCAAGGAGTTTGCGGCCGGTCTTGCTTCGAAGGAAACCGACTTCTGGGTGGAAAAGCCCGTTATCACTCTTGCGGAACTCACGGGCCTGGAATCGATCATTCAAGGCAACTCGATCCGCGCGCGCAATCCCGGTGGACCCGCCGAATACAGCTTCGTTGGACTTCCCGCACCTCCTCTCATGCCACTCTTGCCGGGCGCTTTCACCGTGCGACTCAAGGGCGCGCAAATTCCTTTTTTGAACAGGGGAACACCCGTTTATCACCGTGGTGTCAAAGTCGGACTTGTTCGTGAAAAAATGATCGATGCGAATGGTGTTCCCGAATTGCGCCTCATGATCGAGGAGGACTACCGCAACACGATTCGCACAACATCCCGCTTCTGGCGTCTCCCGGCCACCACCATGAAACTCGGGCAACACGGATTCAAACTCGATGTGGAAGGGGTCGATGCCTTGGTGCAGGGGGCTTTGGCTTTTGATCACTTCGACCGGTCGGGAATGGAAATTTCGAATGACACGCTGCTCGAGCTTTTCGACACGGAATTCGCTGCACGCAGCTCTGGACGCCTTCTCACGGTCAGCTTCGACAACGCGCGCGGAATCATGGCGGGCGAAACCAAGGTCTGCTACCTCGGCCAAGCCATTGGCCTTGTCGAATCCGTGCAGCCTACCCCCTCCAGTGGACTCGTTCTCGCCACCGTCCGTCTCATGCCGGAATTCGAATATCTGGCCGATACGGCGGCGTCTTTCACCCTGGTTCGCCCTCATATTTCCCTTCAAGGCGTGACCGGCCTCGATACGCTGATTACCGGCGTTTACATCGAACTTGTTCCTGCTTCAGGCGGGACACACACCGACCTCTTCGCCGGCCGATCGATGAGCCATGAGGAGTGGGAACGCCAGCAGGCGGAGCGCCAAGGCCTCGCATTCACCTTGTCCGCTGAAAGTCTTCCGCCGATGGGCAAGGGGACTCCTGTCCTCTACAAAGGCATCGTCGTCGGATCCATCTTGGAAAAAAAACTCGATGAGCGCGAGAAACCGGTTCTTTACGGAATTGTCCGTCCCGAGTTCCGCAATGCGTTGGATGCCGATGCCCGCTTCTGGCGTGTTCCTGCCACATCGATCAAGGCGGGACCGGGCTTCCTGCAGTTTGATATCAACGGCCTCCAAGGCCTCGTTCAGGGAGCCGTTGCATTCGATTCCTTCACGCCCAGAACAAAAACAGCCGCCCCGAACTCCAAGTTTGCCCTCTACGAGGACGAAGCAAATGCCAGAGCATTGTCCGCACCCATTAAAGTCCGCTTCATTAATGGCCGCGGGCTGGCACCGGGGCAGACGGAACTCCGCTATCTTGGCGTTCCTGTTGGTGTCGTTCAGGCGGTGGAAACCGCCGAAGGCCGCGTGGTCGTAACGGCCCGCCTGAACCAAGGCTATGAATTCCTCCGCCGCGAGGATTCCATCTTCTCGATCGTCCGGCCGAACATCTCCCTTCAAGGCATCACCGGCCTGGAAACCCTTATCAGCGGCGTTTACATCGAATGCACGCCGGGCTCTTCCAAGCGGCTTGCCGATGCGTTCACCGGCCGCTCGACGATTGATGCCGAAGAAATTCTCCAGAGTGGTCTCACGCTTCAGCTTCTCTCGGAGTCCACACCCATCAACACAGGCGCCTCTGTTTTTTATCGCGGCATCAGCGTGGGACGCGTCACAGCAAAATCACTCTCCTCCGATGGACGCCAGATCATGCTGACAATCGTTGTGGAATCAAAATACCGCCACTTGGTCCGCGAGAACTCGAAGTTCTGGGATTCGAGTGGACTCAAGGCCTCTCTTGGTTTCCTGCAATTCCGTATTCAAACCGAATCCATCATGGCGCCGGATGGCCGCATTGCCTTCGCGACTCCCGACAACTCGGCCATGGGTTCCGCTGCAAAGAGCGGGGATTCTTTCGATCTGAATCACAGCCCGCGCCCGGAATGGCTCAAGTGGAATCCCAGCATTCCTGTAGGGGAGTGATTCGCGTGCCTTGAGCACGCCTACATCGCCTACATGCCCGCTCAACGCCTGATCGAAGGTTCGGAGCCGTCCTCGCCCGGCAGAATCGGATCAATGGCTTGAAAATCCACAGCAGGCGGTGCCTCCTTCAAACTCACCTCGGCAGGATGGCCTGCCGGCGTGGGATCTGGAATCGGCGAAAAAGCTGGGGGAGTGAATCGCAGGTGCAGCAAGGTGTTCCTCAAAAAAACCTCCCGACCTGTCTCGCCTTCGGATCGCTTCAGGTCGAGGGTTACAATGTTCTCACCTTGTTTGAAGTGGCGGGCCGGAATAAAGAGCGAGCCCTTGCGCCAACCGGCAAGAAGCAGGCGTCCGTTCCAATCCGTAACCAACGAGGGATCATCGAGTGCAAACGAGGGAAAGGAAATCTGCCCTGTCGGCGTGGCATTGACCGAGACGCTGAGCGTGGCCTCGGGATCAAGGCCCAAGGCCTCCAAATGGATCACAGCGCCTTCGACCTGCCCCTCCACCGGCGCGACAAAATCGAGCACATCCTTGAGCGGTTCGACGGCTGCGGACAATTCGGCTTCGACAATCGTTCCGACCCGCACATCGCCGGCGAGTGGCACAGGTCGTGCCCCGCTCACCTCGCGGTCGTCATAGACCTGGAAAGAGTCATCAACCAGTGCCGCAGTCCGCCTGCCGCCCAATACAGCCGTCTCGTCAAGCCGCGCCGGTCTCACCGCAAGGCTGAGCAGAGAGTCAAATTTTCCCTCATGCGAAACCACAAGAATCCCGCCATCCTTCGTGAGCGACTGCGGCAGCAGAACCGTGCGCGAGTTGAGACCCATGGGATTCCCAACCTCGCCGAGTCCGTTGGAAATAATGGATTCCTCCTCCTGGTGCCTCCAACTGAGCGAAGGACCGCCATCACCGGTGTCTTCGAAGACGACTGTCACGGCATACATCTCCACGGTGGACTCCTTCCACAGCGGCAAAATCGGAATTTCCACACGGCCGGAATCCGGCTTGATCGAAGCCGGCCCATCCATCCAAGCGGGGAGGGGACTCATCTGGACACCTGGTTTCAACGCCAGAAGGAAAGGGTCAAATGTTCCACCGGCAGGAATCGAAAGTTCCAGAGAGAACGCAGGGGATGCCGTGAGAAGCAGGCAAGCACAAGCCAACACGCGAAACGGGCGTAGGCGTTTCGAGGATTTGGGATGTTTCGTGGCGGTCATTTTGGAACCTCGCTTTGCGTTTGCGCTGCTAAGGCGGAAGCATAATCTGATTCCTCTCTGTTCATGAAAGAAAAAGAAACCGATCCCCGCATCCACTCCCTCACAGCCGAAGTCGCCGAAGGCAAAGCCACCCGATACATCGAGCAAATGATCGACACCGCGCTCGGTTTTGGAAGGGATCACGCCACCATTGCCGAACTCAAACTCATGAACCGCGCCCTGCGGGAAATGCGCACCGCGGCCCGAGTCTTTGCCAAGTATAACCGCATCCGCAAAGTCGCCGTCTTCGGCAGCGCCCGCACAAAACCCACCCAGCCCGAGTATGGGCAAGCCCTCGCCTTCGGAAAAAAAATCGTCGAAGCCGGCTACATGCTCATCACAGGCGGTGGTGATGGCATCATGGGCGCCGCCCAAGCCGGAGCTGGTGCCGAAAAAAGCTTCGGACTCAATATCCGCCTCCCATTCGAACAAGCCGCGAACCCGACCATCCATGGCGACCCGAAGCTCATCGACTTCAATTATTTTTTCACCCGCAAGCTGAACTTCGCCAAGGAGACCAGCGCCTTCGCCCTCTTCCCGGGCGGATTCGGAACACACGACGAGGGTTTTGAAATCCTCACCCTCATGCAAACCGGAAAAATGCCCATCGTTCCCATCGTGATGGTAGACCGCCCGAATGGCCACTACTGGGAAACCTGGCGCCGGTTCATCACAAACGACCTGCTCGCCAATGGCCTGGTTTCAGAAACCGACTTCCACCTCATCCACTTCACCTACGATGTGGACGACGCCGTGAAGCACATTTCGGACTTCTACCGGAATTTCCACTCCTACCGCTGGGTGCGCGAAAAAATGGTCATCCGCATCAAACACGCCCTCACCGACGAAGCCGTCGCCGAACTCAACACCCGCTTCGATGGCATCCTCGCCTCCGGCAGCATCGATCAGACAGGCGCCCTTGAAGAAGAGGCCGACGATCACCACCTCCACCACATGCCCCGCATAGTCCTCGTCCCCCACAAACGCGACTTCGGCACCCACCGCCTCCTCCTCGACGCCATCAACGAAGCCCGGCTCGTTCCAGCAGGTGGCGAAGTCGAGGGGTTAGGCAACCACCCATAAGATCAAATCTCCAGCCCCACGCATGAAAACAACCCGACCCGATCAAGATTTCACAATTTCGGGCGGTGCCGACCATGCCGGAATCGAAGCGTTGCCTCCAGCCAGTTCCTTGACTTCCCGGGCCCGAGAGCTTAGGAGCAAGGACTCTATGCCGCTCACTCCGTCGAAGCCTCTCTGCGCTATCACCGTTCCGAAACCGGCGCATCCGCTGAGGAAGGCTACGGTGGCCTCGATTTTGAAACGGCCAGCCGTATCCACCGAGCAGGCGCTCAAGGGCTACGACTTCTGAAATCCCACAGCTCCCGCAACGCATTGCGGAATTAAGCCTGGTTTCTCACAGCCGACCGGAGACCCGCATAAAACCTATGGGGTCGTTCCAAAGGCACTACAATCTCTTCATGCGGGGATTTCGACCTCCGGCTTGACCCAAGAATGCTGGGCGTTGCCATCGCGTCGTCGCGCTCCCCTTACTGCGGTCGAAACTGCGCGGCTGAATTTTGGGGAATGCGAGACGACGCCCCTTTGGGACGATGCGCTTGCATCAAGCTTCCGAGGTTTTCTCCGTCTTGGGCTTTTTTGTTTTGCGGGGGAGGGTGACTGTGAATGTGGAGCCTTTGCGCAGTTTGCTTTGGGCTTCGATGTCGCCGCCGAGCATTCGGCAGAATCGGCGGCTGATTGCGAGTCCGAGGCCTGTGCCGCCGTATTTGCGGGTCGTTGATTCATCCGCCTGGGTGAATGGCTCGAAGAGTCTTTCCAGTTGGGCGGGCTTGATGCCGCGGCCTGTGTCCGAAATGGCGAAGGTGATGAATTGCCGGCGCCTATACAAGTGGGTGCCGACGGCAATGTGGATTTTTCCAGCTTTGGTGAATTTTGCGGCGTTGCTGAGGAGGTTGAAGAGGGTTTGGCGAATCTTGGTCAGGTCGCTGTGCATGACGCCGATGTCATCAGGCATTTCGACGGTCAGCGTGTTGCCGTTTTTTTGCACGGCGGGAAGCATGGTCGCTTCGATGTCGCGGAGCATGGCGGCAATATCGATGTCTTCGCAATAAAGGGTCATCTTGCCGGACTCGATTTTTGAAAGGTCAAGGACATCGTTGATGAGTTCGAGCAGGTGTTTGCCGGCGCTTTGGATTTTTTGCAGGTCGGGCACGAATCCCTCCTGGCCGACTTCCATGGCCTCCTCCGCGAGCATTTCGCTGTAGCCGATGATGGCATTCATCGGCGTTCGGAGTTCATGGCTCATGTTGGCGAGGAATGCGCTCTTGGTGCGGTTTGCCGCCTCGGCCATTTTTACGGCGTGGGCGAGTTCTGAAGTGCGCTGGGCGACGGTGGATTCCAGGTTCAAGTTCCACTCGGCGAGTTTTTGTTCACGGTCCCTGATGCGCTCCGCCATTGTCTCAAAGGTGCGGGCAAGGTCGCCGAGTTCATCGTTTCTGCGTGAGAGGCCGGAGAGTTGGAGATTTTGGAATTCCCCTTCCTGCAAGGCCGAGGATGCGGCGCGGAGGTGCAGGAGGGGTCCCGAGAAGCGCCTTGCAACGAAGGTGGCGAGAAGGACAGCAAGAAAAATGCCGCCCAGGCCGATCTGGAGCGTTTGCCACGCCATTTGCACCACGGGTTCGAGGATAATGGATTCGGGAACGACGAGCACGAGCTTCCAACCTGCCAGAGGCGCTGTCGCCCAATAGACGCGCATGGTGCGGTCGCCGGTCTTGAAGGTCGTCGTTCCTTCCGCCTGCCGGGCGATTTCCTTTCCGGCTGGAAGTGTTGCGAGATTCGCTCCGGGAAAATCCTTTCTCAACATGAGCGTAGGCTCGGGATGGGCGATAATGCGTCCTCCCCGGCTCACGAGGTAGGCGAGTTGCTCCACGTTTTGTTCCCCGCTGTTGTCCGATTGGAAACGGAGGCGGATGCGGTTGACCATGCGCTGGACTTGCTCGAGCGAGATATCCGCACCGGCCACGCCGAGGAACTCCTTGTTCTTGCCGAGAACCGGCACTGTGAGGCTCACCATGCTGGTATTTCCGGCACCTTCGTCGAAGTAGGGCTCGGTGAAAAAAAGAGCCTTCGATGATTTCGGACCCTGATACCATTC
>JBJTGE010000129.1:0-7586 GCA_046093785.1 Spartobacteria bacterium | reverse complement strand
GAGGGGTTTGAAGAGAATGGGGAGGATATTGGCGGTGGGATGCCAGAGGAAGAGGCAGGAATCGGCGCCGGCGCTGGCGAGGAGTGGGCCGCGGGGTTGCCAGGCGAGGGCGGAGACGGGGGAGATGTGGCCTTCGAGGGGAAGTGGAAGGGAGTTTTCGCCGGAGGGGTCGGAGATTTCCCAGCAGGAGATGATGCACCCGCCGGCGCCGGCGAGGTGGTGGCTGTGGGGTTCCCAAGCGAGGTGGGTAACTTTTCCGGCGAAGCCGCCGAGGCGGAGGCAGGCCATGGTTTGGGAGTCGATGATGGAGGCGGTGGAATCGTGGTTGCCGACGGCGAAGCGCCATCCGCTCGGGCTCCAGCGGACGGCGAGGACGGCACCGGGGTAGTCGATATCGATGGGGTCGGGATCTTCGGAGGGGAGCCACATTTGGATGCCGCTGCGGTGGGTGGTGACGAAGAGATCCATGAGGGGGTTCCAATCGAGGTCGAGCACGGTGCCGTGGGAGTTCCAATGCCGGAGCGGGGCGAGGTGTTCGTCGAAGAGGTGGATGGATCGGTTGCATGTGGCGGCGAGAGTGCGGGGTGCGGGAAAGGGGGCGGAGGACCAGCGGAGTTGCTCTACAAAGCCATTGCCGATGCGGGTTGAAGCAATGGGCGTGGAGGTGGAGGGGTCGAGCAGGCGGAGGCAGCCTGAAGCGCCGCCAGCCGCGAGAATGGGTCGGCTAGGGTGCCAATCGAGCGAGCAATTTCCGCCCGGGGATTCGGGCCACAAGCGCGCGGCGCGACCCTCGGCGGCATCGAACACGGTGATAGAACCAGAGGCAGGGGCGGCGGCGAGGGTATGGAGGCATGGGGACCAGCAGAGGGCGAGGGCGGTTTCCTCGAGGGTGGCGGACCAGCATTCGCGAATGCGGAAGCCGCGTTTGGGGGAGACGAGCGGGGATGATGGATGCTTGTGAAGCGGGGAAGTGGAAGGGTTGCCGCTCATGGATGGTTCAGCATCCGCAGTCGCCGGGGCGGTCGATGCAGAGGCGGAGGCGTGGTGTGTTCGCGGAGAGAACGGGGGCGCTGCGGTGGATGAGGGCATTGTCTTCCGCACCGGGGCGGGAGCGGCCCGAAAAGATGGCGACATGCCAAGGGGCGAGTCGGCGTATGCGTGACGGGTCAACCACAATGTCGGCATTGGCTTCGTCAAGGGTGCGGGAGCGGAGGCCGAGTTCGTGGCGGCGGGTGTTGGAGTTTTCGAGCCACTCGGTGCCAGGACCGGCGTAAGTGCAAAGGAGGCGAAGATTCAGGGAGTCGGCGTGGAAGAGCGCACAGCCATCGTCGTCGACTCGTTCGAGGCGGACGCGCGGGTGTAGGGTGCCGGCGGTAGCGGAGAAGAGCGATGCGAGGTGTGATATGTCAGAGGCAAGGGCGCGGACAGAAGATCGAGGAATGCCACTGGCAATGGCGGCGGCGATGGCAGTCGCCAGGTCGGCGGTGGAGGGATTCTTGAAGTCGATCCTAATCGGAACCCTGCTTTGCATGAGAGCCTCGACAGAGGAAAGGCAGGTCTGGGAGGGCGGGCGCTCGAAGATGGCGAGGTTGATGCCGGGGTTAACGATTTGTGCAAGAATGGACGGGGCCGCGGCGGCGGTTGCATGGCTAGGCAAATCGAGCTCAGTCATTGGCACGGGGCTGCCTGCGGATTCGAAAAAGTTTGGGAGAAGACTACTCATGGAGGTCTTAAAAAATGTTCGCGGTCTGCATTCCCCTTCCAACGATGCGGGCCACGGCATCGTGAGTGTGAATGCTTTCCTCGTTGCGGATTTCGAGGGAAAAATCCTCAACGCATTCAAGGTCGCGAAGGGCAAGCACGGCATTGCGGGCCAAATCTTCGACGAAGGCCGGGTTGTCGTAGGCTTGCATGGTGAGAGCGCGTTCGTCGGAGCGTTTGAGCACGGGATAGATGGGAGCGCTGCCGCACTCCCCGAGATTGGTCACGATTGTTTCGGGCGGAACGGCTGCGGCGGTGCCATGCCAACCCAATGTGGCCTCGATCCAGCCCCGCTGGCTGTGTGCGCCGTAATCGCTGATGTCGCGACTGCACGGGCAAAGGGTCGTGACGGGCACATTCACGCGGAAACCGTGGCGGGAACTTGGAAGTTCGGCCCAATACAGGGTTTCAATGGCTTGTGGGGCGCTAATGCGGGAGACCGGGCTCTGCCGCTTTTGGAACCATGTGAAGGCGACCCGAATCTCGGCGGAGGTGGAACCTTGGGAATCGGCCAAGACCTGCAGAAGGCGGGGGAGGGTGTCCGGCGTGACCGCTTCGCGCCATGCTGAAATCGTCTCCACCATGCGGCTCATGTGGATGCCCCTCATTCCGGAGGCGAGCGATACCGAGCAGGAAATGCGGCATGGCAACTCACGAGGGGCCTCTTCGCAAGACCAGCCGGCTATGAGCAGTGGAGCCATGACGCGGTCGATCCCGACAGAATCGATGGCCACGCCGCGCGGGTCGGATGTGTTTTGCGGGTCGGTTGTCGCTGGACGATTCGATCCAATCGGCGCATGGAGGCTGTGGCTCACAGTTTCGTGGGGTTCGGCGCGTCGCCGTAGACGGTTTGCGGGTCGAAGGTTTTTGAACTTTCCCGGAACACGAGCGGGGAACCGCTCTCCGGGCCGAAGGGGATGGCGCGGTAGAAGCAGCTTCGATAGCCGACATGGCAACTCGCTCCGGTGCCCGCGACCTCGACGCGGAGCCAAATGCAGTCCTGGTCGTCGTCGATGCGAATTTCGCGGATGTGCTGCACGAGGCCGCTGGTGGCTCCTTTGCGCCAAAGGCACTGGCGGCTGCGGCTCCAGTAGTGGGCCTCGCCAGTCTTGATGGTCAAGCGTAAGGCTTCGGCGTTCATGTAGGCGTGCATGAGGAGTTCGCCGGTGGCGGAGTCGGTGGTGACGACCGGAATGACTCCGGCGGCATCGAATTTCGGGGCGAGGGCGATGCCTTCCTCGACCTGTTCGACAGAGGTTCGAGGGTGAAAGATCAGTTCCATGGGTCGATGAGTTGAGTGGCGATCTTTTTGATAACGGATTTCCAGTTTCCAGGCTCGTGCTGCCGGAAAAGGCGGGCGGAAGGATACCAGGGGGTGTGGTTCCCGGTTCGCCCCCAACGCCAGTCCGGACACAGTGGAAGGAGAAACCAAGTGGGCTTGCCGAGGGAGGCGGAGAGGTGCGCGATAGCGGTATCGGCGCTGATGACAAGATCCATGGATGCCAACGCGCGGGCGGTCTCGATGAAATCAGAAAAAGCCGCGCCGGGATGAGGTATTCCGGGTGGGAGTGCCTCGCTGGGTCTCAGGTTTTTTTGCAGGCAAAGCCACTCGAAGCGGTTGCCAAAAAGTGGCTTGAAAAGCTCTAAAGAAAGGCTGCGGGCGGCATCGTCCGGATGGTTGGGATTTCCGGCGCAGGCGAATCCGATGCGTTGAAGGGAAGCGGCGGAATTGTGGGCCGGAAAGATCGATGGGGGTGGGGCGTCGAGGTTGGCGCCGAGCAGGCCGGGCAGGCTCAAGAGAGGTGCATGGAAATCGGTGTGCGGCGATTTTTCCGCTGATGAAAGGATTTCGATGCCGGGCAGGGAGGATGAGAAAAGGCCCGCCAAGGATGGTTGGCAGCGGAAGAGGACTTTCCCGGCCCGAGAGGCCACGGATGGGAGAAAGCGGGAAAATTGAATGGAATCACCCAGCCCCTGCTCGTGCCAGACGAGCAGGGTTTTGCCATTCAAGGGTTGCCCCTCCCATGCGGCAGAACCGTTCCCGGGGTGGAGGTGCTCGGGCGTGAAGGCGAGGCGGGCCTCGAAGAGCGGCCAGGCTTCGCGGGCGCGGCCGGCGAGCAAAAGATTCTGTGCATGGTTGAATGCGAAGCCTGCCGAACCGGGCTCGGCACGGAGGGCTTGGCCGGACAAGCTCAAGGCCTCGTCGAAGTCACCAAGCCGCGCGGCAATACATGCGGATTGGTTTAGATAATCGGCATCCTGCGGGTTTTGCGCGAGGGCAAGTCCGATGGAGTCCCGCGCGGAAACCGGGTCGCCAAGGGATTCTTGGACGAGCGAAAGATAATAGGCGGCGTTGGGATTCGATTCCGGCCGGGCGAATGAGAAGTGCTCCCGGGCTTCGGACAAGCGACCCAAGGCGCGATCGGTGACGCCTGCGACGAAACGCACCTCGGGCGACAGTGGGGCGGTATCGAGTGCCGTCCTCATAAGCCTGAGGGCGAGCCGGGGGTTTTCGATTTCCAAGGCGAGCAGGGCAAGTTGGCAGCGTGTGGCGGCGGGGTGATTCGGCGAATCCGAACATTCAAACAAGAACGACTCGGCTTCGAAGATGCAGTCCGCATTGACCAACTCAACGGCTTCACGAACGGGGTCGTGCGTTTGGAATGGTTTTTTCCGACCTGCAATCATGAGAGGTTTTCCATGCTGCGGTCGAGTTGGTCGCGGAGAGTCTTCAGGCAGGTTTTCCAAAATTCGGCGGGCATGGCTTCGTAGCGGACGACATCCTCGCGGACGCGGGTGGTGTAGAGAATGTTGCTGGGTTCGCCGGCGAGTTCGTCGAACATCGTGCGGCGGAGGTAGTGCCGGAGCTCTTCGGGGCATTCGAGAAGGGGTGCGGGGTCCATGCGGTCGGCCTCCGCGAGGAGGGCATCGATGACGGAACGGATGTCATCGGGGCCGAAGGCGACATGCATGCGACGGGCGCTTTCAAGGTGTGGGGCGAGGAGGGAGCGGAGGCGCTTGGCAACGCGGCGCGCCTCAGCGGCGGGGTTGGGAATTTCCAGCGGGGCGGGTGTGGGAGCCGGGAAAGCCGCCTCGACCACGGTGTGACCGCTGCGGATTTTCGGGGGCCGGACGGAGCGGGGCGGGCGTTCAGTCATGGCAAGTCGGGCAGCAATTCGATGTGGCTGGGGCTGCGGCGGCTTTGGGAGTGGGCTTGGATAGTGGCTTGGCGGCGCGGGCTGTGAAAAACCCCATGCCACCGGTGATGACGCGGCGCAGTGGTTCGCCGGTTTCCGGATGGGTGGCAAGCGGGGTGTCGCGCATGCTTTGGCGGAGTTCGAATCGGGAGCCCGAGGGGGTTTCGTAGGTGTAAACAGGCATATCAGCGGGCTTCCGAAGCGGCGCGGCGGAACCATTCGACGACTTGGCGGCGGTAGGGTTCTCCGAAGCAGTGGGTGAATTCCCGCGTGGAGGCGTCGCCTGAATTTTCCAAGGCCTCGATGCGTGCGAGGGCGTAGTCCGGCGTGAGCGGGATGCCGCAACGGATGGTGAGGGCGTTCCGCCACTCGAAGTAGCTGGTGAAATAGAACCCGGCGGCCATGGGGCAGGGGCTTCAGTGTGCGTGGGATTCCGTCTGGACGGTCCACTCGGGAAAGGGATCGCGGAACTTCGCCCATTTTTCGTGGCCGAGGGACAATTCGCGGTCGTCAAGGAGGCAGGCGCGGAGCTCGGCGAGGAGTTTTTCTTTTTCGAGATCCTGGCCGATGAAGACGAGCATCTGCCGCCGGTCGCCGTAGGGTTCCTGCCAATCCTTCATGATCGAGCGCCAGGTGTCGTCGTCATCGGGCCAGCTGGATTTTGGCGCGGCGGCCCACCAGAAGCCGGCGGGGCGGTATTCGGCACTGCCGCCGGCCTGGGACCAGAGGCCGATCATGTTGTTGCGACTGGCGAGCCAGAAGTAGCCTTTCGAGCGTAGCAGGCCGGGGCGCTCGGTGTGGATGAAGTCCCAGAAGCGTTTCGGATGAAATGGCCGCCGGGCGCGGAACACAAAGCTGCCGATCCCGTATTCCTCGGTCTCCGGTGTGTGCTCGTTATTCAACTCCCGTAGCCAACCCGCCGAGGCTTGCGCTTTTTCCATGTCGAATCGGCGGGTGTTGAGAATGCGCTCCAACGGCACGCGCCCACGCTGCGACTCGATGATTTCGGCAACCGGATTCAAATGGTGCAGGATGGCGCGAAGCTCCTCGAGTTCGGCTGCAGGAACGAGATCGGTTTTGTTGACAAGAATCACATCCGCGAATTCGACCTGGTCCACAAAAAGGTCCGAGATCGTGCGCTCGTCCTCTTCGCCAAGGGCGAGGTTTTTTTCCTTCAAGGAATCACCCCCCTCGTAATGCTCGAGAAAATTGGCGGCGTCCACAACCGTGACCATGGTATCGAGGCGGGTGATGTCTTGAAGTCCGGTCCCGTTCTCGTCGGCAAAGGTGAAGGTTTGCGCCACAGGGAGCGGCTCCGAAATGCCGGTGGACTCGATCAAGAGGTAATCGAAGCGCCCTTCCTTCGCGAGGCGGCCAACCTCTTTCAATAAATCATCGCGCAGCGTGCAGCAGATGCAGCCATTGCTCATTTCGACGAGTTTTTCCTCCGTGCGGCTGAGCTCAGCCCCGCCCCCGCGAACAAGCTCCGCATCAATATTGACCTCGCTCATGTCATTCACAATCACCGCCACGCGCAGTCCCTCGCGGTTGTTCAAAACATGATTGAGCAGCGTCGTCTTTCCCGCTCCCAGAAAGCCAGAGAGCACGGTGACGGGTAGCTTTTGTGGAGTTGAAGGCGTCGATTCAGAGGAATTTGTTTTCATGATTGTAGGGCATCCGCCGATCACAGATGCATGAAACTTGCAATAAACAATCCGGCCAACTTTGCCAATATCTTTTTGCAATAAACTTGCATCTTTATTTCCTGATTGTGGGTTTTTTCTTGGGTATGCGCGGAGCCGGGTCTTTACTCCCCCGCCAATGACCGAATCGGAAGCTTACATCGCATTGAACATGGTGCCGCGGATCGGTCCGGTGCGGGTGCGGCGTCTTCTGGAGGCCTTGGGATCGCCATCAGCTGTGCTTACGGCTCCGGTTGCGCGTTTGCAAGCGGTGTCGGGAATAGGCCCAGAAGCGGCAAAAGCCCTCACCGATTGGGAAAGCCATGTGGACCTCTCCGGCGAGCTCGCCCTTGTGAAAGAACACGGCGCAAAAGTCGTGACGCTTGCCTCGCCGGATTACCCCGCCCTGCTGCGAGAGATTCATGATCCCCCGACGGTGCTTTACATGATGGGTGGAATTCTGGAGCGCGACCGGCATGCCATCGGTGTCATTGGAACCCGCAAGCCCACGCACTACGCGGCGGATTCCACAAAAAAACTCTCCTACCAACTCGCGTATGCCGGGGTGACTGTGGTCAGCGGCCTCGCCCGTGGAGTGGATACCCTCGCCCATCAAGCCGCTCTTGCGGCAAAGGGACGCACGATCGGCGTGCTCGGCAGCGGACTCCTGGAATTCTACCCGCCCGAAAACAAGGAACTCGCCGAAAAAATCGCCACCTCAGGTGCGGTCATCACAGAGTTCTCCATGCGCGTCAAAGCCGACCGCCAGACCTTCCCCATGCGCAACCGCATCATCAGCGGATGCTCTTTCGGCGTGCTTGTGGTGGAGGCGGGCGCGAGCAGCGGCGCACTCATCAGCGCAAACCAAGCCGGCGAGCAAGGACGCTCGATCTACGCCGTTCCGGGCCGCATCGACAACCCGAACGCCATCGGCTCAAACCGCCTC
>JBJTGE010000128.1:0-4056 GCA_046093785.1 Spartobacteria bacterium | reverse complement strand
CACAGCGGCAAAGAGCTGGATGGCGGCCGAGAGGTCTGCATTCTCGGGGTAGTCCCGCATGATCGACGAAGTCGTGTAGAGGATCGAAGCCCCGGCCAGCGCAACCATGGCCACCGAGAACCAGGTGCCCAGATTGAATTGAAAAAGCACAGCGCAAACAATCGCCGCCAATCCGAGCAGCCCGCCCCAAATCAGGAATGTTCTCAAGAAGGAAAAATCCTTCCTCGTTGTCACCACCACGGCGGTCAGAAGAAAAAAACCACCGAGCGTGGCCTGCGCAGCGCTGGCAATGACTCCAGGTGCGGTCTGGTTGGCAATATCAAGAAGCGGGACCGTAATGACCGCCTGCAGGAAAACATACATCACCAGCCCGAGATATTGCAGCGGTCTCGAGATCGAGGGATTTGCCAGAAAAGTCGCCAACCAAGACAGCAGCATGAATCCGCCAAGCACAATCAGCCACGACACGCTGTCGAATGCCTGCACAATCGTATTCGCAATCCCGGTATTGAAAAACCAAACCTCGATGCCCACAAAAAGAGCAATCGCCAAAGCAAGATGGCTATAGGTGCGCACGAGAAAAGCGCCCCGCACCTCGGCTGGAAGTTCGCTGACGGGCATAGTGGTGGGTGAGTTCATAAATCGTTTGGTTTTCTCTTTCGTATAGTCTGCATCCCCCGAAAATCAACCATGCTCCTTTGAGCTTACGACCCGAAGACCAGTCGGCATATGACTATCGAGGCCGTGACCCCGGCGAAATCCGCAACCAAGCCGGCAGGAACGGCGTGCCTTGTGCGGCGTATGGCGACAGAGCCGAAGTAAACGGCGATCACATAGAATGTCGTCTCGGTGCTGCCCATAATGGAGGCTCCCATGCGGGCCAGGATGCTGTCGGGTCCGTGGGCCTGAACGAGCTCCGCGAAGAGACCATTCGCTCCGCTGCCGCTCAAGGGACGCATGAGGACGAGCGGGAGGAGTTCGCTTGGAAATTGGATCGCATGGAGAGCGGGGCCGAGGACGCGGGTGATGATGTCGATGCCCCCCGCCGCGCGGAACATGGCCACCGAGGCAATGATGGCCACCAAATAGGGAATGATACGAATGGAGACTTGGAATCCCTCCTTGGCCCCTTCCACAAATTCCTCATACACCTTCACTCGAACCAGCGAGCCGTAGAGCGGGAAAAAGGCCATGAGGAATGGAATCGCGAGGTAGGAGACGGCTTCAACGAGATTCACCAAAGCCCCCCGCGATGCACTTTGGGCCTGCATGAATTGCCAGCCAAAAATCAGGAAGCATGCGGCGAAGGCCATCAGAATGAGCGTTCCCCACCACTTGGGCTTCTCGAAAGATTCCTGTCCCTCGCCGGACTCCTGCTCCGTTGGCGCGTTCAGATTCTCGACCTTCGGCAGCGCATACATCGGCAGGCGCTCGAAGGTTTTCACCGCCAGAATTCCCGCAATGGTCGAGCAGCAGGTCGCAAAGAACGCCGTTCCGATGATGACCGTGGGATTTTTCGATCCCGCTGCAGCGAGAATGGCAACCGTGGTCGCGGGGATGAGTTGGATCGAACTCGTGTTGATCGCCAAAAATGTGCACATCGCATTCGTGGCCGTGCCGGGCCTGGGATTGAGCCTTTCCAGATCCTGCATGGCCCGCAGACCCAGCGGCGTGGCGGCGTTGCTCAGCCCCAGCATGTTCGCGGCCATGTTCATGACCATCGAGCCCATCGCGGGATGGTTCGCTGGAACATCCGGAAACAGCCACCGCAAAACAGGCCGCAGCACACGCGCCAGAAGATTCACAAGCCCCGACTTCTCCGCGATTTTCATGAGGCCCAGCCAAAGCGCCATCACGCCCGCCAGCGGAAGCGCAATCGTCATCACCGCCGTCTTGCAAGCCTCAAACGCCGCCCCCGTCACCTCCTGCAATTTCCCCTCAAAACCGCCGAGCAGAACCGCCAGCAAAACCAGTCCCAGCCAGATGTAATTCAGCATCCCCCCAGCGTGCCTCAAACAAACGCATCGCGGAAAGAGCTAAATTCCCTCCCCCGAAAACGCACCGCCGTTCCCGAAAAAAAGACAAAAAATTTGGACGATCGTCCAAATTTTTTGTCGCGTCATTGTATGCCGGTGGATGGTGTTTCGTGTGGAGAATTTAGAGCCAGCCGAGCCAGCCGATGAATGCGGCACCGCCGACGATGAGGACGGGGTTGGTTTTTGTGGCTGTGCAAAGGATGGTGCAGACGATGGTGAGAAGGCCGGCGCGCCAGTCGTGGTCTGCCGCCTTGCCCATCACCCACCCGCTTGCGAGGACGAGTCCGACCGTGAGGGGAGCGAAGCCGTGCTCGATGGCGGATCGGATGGGGGAATCGGCCGAGCGGGTCCAAAACGAACTCACAAAATATGCGAGCAGGCCGGCGGGCAGGATCATGGCGATGGTGGCGAGCACGGCACCGGCAATGCCCGCCGCCTTGTAGCCAATAAGTGTCACGAGCAGGACACTCGGCCCCGGTGCCGCCTGCGAGATGGCAAAGAGGTCGGCAAACTGTTTCCCGTTCATCCACGAGTAGGCATCCACCGCCTTGCGGTGCATTTCCGGAATCACCGTGTTTCCGCCGCCGATCGAGAGAAGCGAGATCGAGCTGAAGAGGATCAGCACATGGATGAGATTGAGGCCCTCGTCTTTCATTTCGATTTCGGCCACGCCCACACGAGGGCGATCGGTGCGGTGATGGCGAGCACGCCGAGTAGTGGCCAGCGGAGGATGCCGTTGAGAAAAAATGTGGCCGCGAAGAGAATCCAAGGCACCGCGCCGCGAAGGCATTTGCGTCCGGTTTTCCAGGCCATGGAAAGTGTGAGCGCGATGGCTCCGGCGGCGGCTCCTTTCAAGGCATTCTGGAGGGCGGGCAGATGGCCGTAGTGGAAGTAGGCCGCGCCAAGGAGAAGGATGAGAACAGCTGGCACAAAGGTGAGCCCGAAGACAGCGGCAACCGCTCCGGGAAGGCCGAGAAACCTCGATCCCACGAAAATGGCGACATTCACCTGATTCGCTCCGGGGAGGATGCGGCTCATGGTGAGAATGCTGAGGAACTCCTCGTCACTCATCCATTTCTTCTCCACCACCACGACTTCGCGCGACCACGCGGAGAGACCGCCGCCAAAGGATGCCAGCGAGATGTGATTGAAGGTGAGGCCGAGCTCCAGCAGCGACGGACCCTCCTTGGAGGCATCACTCATGGTGCAGGTCGGGATCGTGCGGGAAATCGTTCTCCTGATGCTGGGCGGGATCCAGCGGATCCGGTGCGTCGTAGTGGTGCGACTCCTCCCAGTCGTAGTGGAAAGTGTCGATCAGTTTGGAAACGACTTCACGCTGTGCGATGGAGATGCCAAGTTCTCGCCGAAGATCGAAGGCCGAGCGGTCGAGATTCATCGAGCCCAGAAAGGCGCGCTTGCCGTCCGCCACAAGCAGCTTCGCGTGGACGCGGAGTTTTTTTTGTTTGTGAATTTTGGCACCCGCGCGGCGCATGATGCGGAGCGAGGCGAAGGTATCGAGAATATCGCATTCGCTGATGCCGTGGCGACCCCCGCAGAGCACGCGCACCTTCACACCGCGCGTGGCGGCATCCACGATGCGGTCGAGCACGGCGGCATCGACAAACTTCGGGTGCTGCACGAGCAGGGATTCCTTCGCGGTATCGATGAATCTCGCCACGGCAAGCCGCGAGCCACTGTTGCTCCACACGAGGCCGGTATCCACCGAAGGCGTCCAGGCGGTCCTGTTCCAATCGGCATCGAAGCATGCCGTGATCTGCGCGGCTTGTGCGGCGTTTTCAAAGACCACGCCGTAGTCTCTCGTGCGGGTGAAATATTTTTCGCAAAGGTTGTATGTGGCCAGCATGGCGCGTGATCCATCGGCGACCATGGATTTTTCGTGCGTGACATAGAAATCCGGATTCGACCAGCGCACTGGGACACCCGCTTTTTCCAAAGCGGCGAAGGTTTCATCATTCGCGCGATCGCCCCCCGAGCGCTTGGCGTTCAACATCACACGCAC
>JBJTGE010000127.1:0-3883 GCA_046093785.1 Spartobacteria bacterium | reverse complement strand
CGCCGATCTCGGAGATGGCACATTTCTCGTGAAAGCATCCGGCTCCAGCCTCTCCACGCTGGACGAAAACGGCCTCACCCGCGTTCGCATGGAAACCGCTCTCGCGGCCCTTGATGATTCCGCGCTCACCGACTCTGGTGTGCGAACCGTTCTGGAGGCCTCGCGGGTTGATCCGGCATCCAAGCTCCCGTCGGTGGAAACCTTCATGCACGCCATCTGCCTCTCCGAAGGCGGCGCAAAATGGGTTGGACACTGCCATGCCGAGTCCGTGCTTTCCATCCTGGCATCCACTCATGGCGCGGCTCCTTTCCTTAAACACATTTTCCCTGATGCCATCGTCGTTTGCGGACGCCACCTCGCCGTTGTGCCATACATCGACCCTGGTTTGGAACTCGCCCGCAGTGTCCGCGCCTCCCTGCGCCAGCACATGGCAACCCACGGCGCCGCTCCCAAGGTCATGCTCCTCGAAAACCACGGCCCCGTGGCCCTCGGCGCAAGCGACACCGAAGTTTTCAACATCCTCCTCATGCTCGACAAATGGGCGCGCATCCTTTGCAACACGCTCGCCATGGGCGGTCCGCGATTCCTTCCGGAAACCGTCAGCGACCGCATAGACAATCGCCCCGATGAACACTACCGCCGCGCCCAAATCGCCAAAACCGCCTGAAAAAATCTTAAAACTTAAAACCTAAAACTTAGAAACTCCACCTATGACCAACCTACCTAAAATCGGCATCCGCCCGACCATCGATGGCCGCCTCGGCGGCGTTCGCGAATCCCTCGAAAAACAAACCATGGCCATGGCCAAGAACACGGCCGCGCTTCTCACCTCCAAACTTCGCCACCCGACCGGCGAGGCCGTGGAGTGTGTTATTGCCGATACCTGCATCGGCGGCATCCGCGAAGCAGCCGCGTGCGCCGACAAATTCCGCCGCGAGAATGTGGGCGTCTCGCTCACCGTCACACCTTGCTGGTGCTACGTCTCCGAGACGATGGATACCGACCCGCTCACACCCAAAGCAGTCTGGGGATTCAATGGCACGGAGCGTCCCGGCGCGGTCTATCTCGCCGCTGTGCTCGCCGCTCACACGCAAAAAGGCCGGCCCGCCTTTGGCATCTATGGCCGTGATGTGCAGGATGCGGGTGACAACACCATTCCTGCCGATGTCGAAGAGAAACTCCTGCGATTCGCTCGTGCTGGCCTCGCCACAGCAACCATGCGTGGCCGTGCTTACTTGGCCATGGGTGGCACATCCATGGGCATCGCCGGATCCATCGTGGATCCCTCCCTCTTCGAACAATGGCTCGGCATGCGCGTCGAGTCGGTGGACATGACCGAATTCATCCGCCGCATCGAACGCGGCATCTTCGACAAGGCCGAATTCGACAAGGCCATGAAATGGGTCAAAGCCAACTGCAAGGAAGGCAAGGATTGGAATGGCGCTGGAAAAAAACGCTCTCGTAAACAACTCGACTCCGAGTGGGAGACCAGCGTGAAGATGGCAATCATCGCCCGTGACCTCAGGGTGGGAAATCCCAAGCTCGCCAAGGCAGGCTTCGGCGAGGAAGCGCAAGGCCACTACGCCATCGCATCAGGCTTCCAAGGGCAGCGCCAGTGGACCGACCACATGCCGAATGGCGACTTCCTCGAGGCGATTTTGAACTCCTCGTTCGACTGGAACGGCCGCCGCGCTCCTTACATTGTCGCAACCGAAAACGACGCCCTCAACGGCGCCGCCATGCTCTTCGGATGGTTGCTCACCAACACCGCGCAAATTTTCGCCGATCTCCGCACTTATTGGAGCCCTGATGCCATCGCCCGCGTGACGGGAACCGATGTTCCCGCCGCTGCCGCAAATGGCCTCCTGCACCTCATCAATTCCGGCCCCGCCGCCCTCGACGGTTGCGGCGAGCAAACCCTCAACGGCGTGCCGGCCATGAAACCATTCTGGGACATCTCCAATGCCGAGATGAACGCCTGCCTCAAAGCCACGAGCTGGCATCCCTCGATCACCGAGTATTTCCCCGGCGGCGGCTGGAGCACACGCTTCGCCACACGCGGAGGCATGCCCTCGACCATCTACCGCCTCAACCTCGTGCAAGGCCTCGGCCCGGCCCTCCAAATCGCCGAGGGCGAAACCGTTTCGCTTCCTGAAAAAACACATCGCATCCTCGAAGAACGCACCAACCCGACATGGCCGACGACCTGGTTCGTCCCGCGCCTCACCGGCCAAGGGGCCTTCCGCGACACCTACACCGTCATGAACAATTGGGGTGCCAACCACTGCGTCATGAGCCACGGCCACATCGGAGCCGACTTGGTCTCCCTCGCCAGCATGCTCCGCATCCCGGTTTACATGCACAACCTCGACGGATCCCAAGTCTTCCGCCCGGCCGCATGGACAGCCTTCGGAACAGCCGACGCTGAAGCCGCCGATTTCCGCGCGTGCCAAAACTTCGGCCCGCTCTACCGGTAAGCCGGTATAATCATTCCAAACGAAACCCAGCCGGCAGGAGAGCAACCGCCCTCCTGCCGTCTCATTTTCAAGTCGATCCGATATGAGGAGGGAAGTTTCAAGAACCGTCTGCCCCAAGCGGCGCTCAGCGTGCAAGAGAGGGCCACGGTCGTCTCGACCGTGAAAGACACTCGCGTCCGCAACCTCAACGACGATCGAACGCCTCCTCGCGCTTGCACAGCAAGGACGCTCAAAGCCTCACTGTGCGCTTTGGTTTTTGAAAAATATCGTGAACCCGCGCGAGGTCTATTGTAGCGATTGTTCTGTCGCTCCGCAGCGCATTCTCTACCCATGGACATCATTTCAAAACGAAAGCACGGCGCATTGTGGAAGTCCGCCGGGGTTGCGCGGACAAATGGAATTCTCATGTCCTCTTTTCTTAATGCGAGGGACTTCAAGGTTGGCGAGTTGCATCTGCGCTGCACCCAATGCCACCTTGACACTGGGCTCTACCGAAAGGGCGCTGGATTTGGTTCGCACAAGCATGCCGAGATTCAAATTGAAATCCCGCTGCTCGGAAGCTTCCTGTTCGGATTCGAGAAAACAAAAGTCACCATCAAGCCCGGCCAGGCGCTCGTCATTCCCGCACTGGTTCCACATGGTTGGCGAACTCCCACTGGCGGATTCATGCTCGGCCTCCATGTGAGCGTTTCCAACGAGAAGGGAGAGGAAACACCCCTTCCTTTTTGCGTTCAAAAAAAACCGCTCGTTGCGCGCTCCGGCGCGATCTCTTTGTTATGCCGCCAGTTCATCGACATGGCCGCATCCGGGCGGAATCTCGGCTTCGCGCAGACTCACTCCTCCGCCTTGCTCACGGCCCTGATCACGGCTGTGCTCGATCCCGTCTGCGACTTTCCCCAGGGAATGAACACCGATGAAAACCTGCAACTTCGAGGACGCGTGGTCTTCAAACGCGTGCAGTCCTTCATACAAAACAACCTGACCCACGAGTTGGGTGCCGAGGAGTTGGAGACCTTGGCCGGCGTCACCTTCCGCCACCTCACGCGACTTTTTCTCCAACATTGCGGAGAGTCCCCTCATCAGCACATCCTGCGTCTCCGGCTCGAACACTCCAAACGCCTCCTCGTCGAAAACCCCGGCCGCTCCATAAAAAGCATCGCCATCGAATCCGGATTCTCCGCCTCCTCGCATCTCACCATGGCCTTCAAGAAAGAGTTCCAGATCACCCCAACCGCCTTTGCCCAGGGCGTTGGAAAATAGAGGCGGGGGAGGGGGGGCAGTTTTAAGAACCATCGCTCACACAGCCGCCGCCACAGCACCCGCGCGGCAGCGCCCAAATCCTTGGAGGGTAAACTTTTGCCTTGCTCGCCCCCATGCTCGCTGCGCCCTTCGGGCCATCGGTGATG
>JBJTGE010000126.1:0-12636 GCA_046093785.1 Spartobacteria bacterium | reverse complement strand
GCCGAAAACGAAGGCCTCATGGTCGCCGAGATCGAACTGGAACGCGAAGACCAGCCGGTCAAAATCCCCGACTGGGTCGGGCAGGAAGTCTCCCACGAGGCGCGCTACTACAATTCCTGCCTCGCAAAAAATCCCTACTCGCATTGGAAGGAAAAGGCCTGACAGGTCTGATCGCGCGGCGCGGCGGCTCGGTTTCTGAAGGGTGAGAGCCGCTTGAAAAAGTGGCTGCCCGAAAAGGGCCCTCATATCTGTGGCACTCCCAGCATGATGCCGAGCCTACATGTCACCAAGGTCAGGAATTTGGAGTCCAAAAAATTAAAAGTGCCACCTCCGTGGTTCGCGGACTCGCTGGTGGCGTGCGAGCGAAATGCCGTCATAATTAATTTAATGTCCGACACCACTAAAGCACTCACGGCTCACTTGTAAGCAGATAATAAAGTGCTTTGTTTAACATGTAAAGGCTGAGACGCACCGAGTGTGTGAGGTGCTATTTTTGCTGACTCGGCAGTGGCATGAAGACCGGCGCTGAGTTTTCCGAAAACGAGATTCCGTTTGATGATGACAACGAGGCTTGCGAGGAGGTCGATCAGCCTGTCATCGACACGGACGGCGACCACCTCGCCGAAACCGCCAAACTCTTCCCCGAGCAAGCCACCGGGTCCAAAGCGAGATCGTTGGAAGGGCGCAAGACACAAAATACGCCGCGCGATTTGACATGGAGGAGGGAGCAAAGAAGACAGGCAGCCGCTGAGGGGTAAAAGTGAAAGAGGTGACAAAATTATGTCCCAAAAACGACCGCTTGTGTTGCTGCTTCCGAAAAACTCCAAAAGCCCGCAGAGGTAGACTTGATGGGGTTTCTGAGGGGTGAGAGCCACATGAAAAAGTGGCTCCTGAGGTAGGACTCGAACCTACGACCAATCGGTTAACAGCCGACCGCTCTACCACTGAGCTACTCAGGATCGAAAGAGCGGGTCATTAAAGCGCGGGGGTGTTCGTTTGACAAGGGGAAAATCTGAAAAAACGCGTCTCCGCATTCTTGCATCACGCGGTCTCTGGCGACTCCGGCGGCGGCAGGAATTCGGGTTCCTGGGCGAAGAGGGCGCTGGAGGCGTCGTCCGGGGCCGATTCGACATTGCGGAGTTGGCGCTGCATGGCGCGGGTGCGTGTGCCGACCTGGTCGATTTCATTCGTGGCCGACTGGAGTTTGCTTTTCACCTTTTCCAGCACGGTGCCGAATTTTGAGAATTCGGTTTTGACGGCGCTGAGTGTTTGCCAGACCTCGCTGGAGCGTTGCTCGATGGCCAGTGTGCGGAAGCCCATTTGAAGGCTGTTGAGGAGTGCGACGAGGGTTGTCGGGCCGGCGATGACGACGCGGTGCTCGAGTTGGATGCTTTCGGCGAGTTCGCGGCGTCGGAGGACTTCGGCGTAGAGGCCCTCGGTGGGCAGGAACATGATCGCAAAATCGGTGGTCGCCGGCGGGTTGAGGTATTTTTCCCGAATGTCCTTGGCGTTTGATTTGATGCGGATTTCGAGCTGGCGGGCGGCATTCTCGGCTTCGGCGGCGTCGCCATTTTCCGATGCGGCGACAAGGCGTTCGTAATCCTCCTTGGGAAACTTGGCGTCGATGGGGAGCCAAACGGTGGAACCATCGCTGGAGCGGCCGGGAAGTTTGACGGCGAATTCCACGCGCTCCGGACCGCCTTTGGTGGCGACATTGGTGTCGTATTGTTGAGGGCTGAGAAATTGCTCGAGAATCGTGGCGAGCTGGAACTCTCCCCAAGCTCCACGGCGGGTCACATTCGTCATGACCCGCTTCAAGTCTCCGACTCCCTCGGCGAGGCTTTGCATGTTGAGCATGGCGGTTTGAACCTTGTCCAGATTGTCGCTGACGAGCTTGAAGGATTCGCCCAAACGCCGCTCGAGCGTGGTTTGGAGCTTTTCCTCGACTGTCGCCCGCATGGCTTCGAGTTTGGCGTTGTTGTCCTGCTGCAGGCTGGCGAGCTTGGCTTCCACAGAGGTTCGGAGCGTTTCGAGTTTCTCGCTGTTCGTTTGTGTGAGCCTGTCGAGTTGGTTTCGGAATCCCTCGAGCTGTTGGTTCTGGAGTTCGAAGGATTTGGTGACCGATCTTTCGAGGGAATCCCGCAGCGTGTTGGTGGATTGCGAGAGGGTTCCCAGCGCCTCGCGGACGGGTTCGGAGTTCTGGCGCAGCGTGAGGTCGAGGGTCTGGGCGAGTTCCTGGCGGCTTGTGTTCTGATGTTGCGCGAATTGTTCGCGCAGGGTTTCAGCCAAGCGGGCGGTGTCTTTGTTCCGGAGCTGCAGCAAAAACAAAGACGCCATCAGGGTGAGAAGCGAGGCGCCCAGCGCGAGGAGAGGGATGAATTCCATGGCTGAAACTCATACAGCAATGCGGCGATATGATCAGCAAAAGTTGCTCGAGGTATTTTGCGCAGCGGAAATATTCTTGATCAATCGGCGTCTGTGCCAAACCTGTCGGCATGTTTCGAATACTGGCACTGGTTTTTATGGTCGGCTTGCTCGCGGCAAGGGCCGAGGTGGATCGCGAATACATCCTCGTGAGCGGAGGGCCGTCCTTGCAAGAGTGGGAGAAGTTCAAGGAGGAACCCCATGACCGCTGGTGGGGAAATTTTATTCGCTCGGCCAGGGTTCGCATTCAGGAAATCCAGGCCAAGCTCGGGCAGGGCGCAAAAATCACCTGGCTCGTTCACAAGCCCAGCTACCTGCGCCGCGCTTCCAGACAGGATAAACAGGACCTCATCGCAAACATCGTTTCCGTGCGCGACAAGTTCGGCGTGAATCTCGTGTGGTTCGAGGAGGGCGATGAACTCATTGAGTATTTGAATGCCGGACAGCCGAGGGATCGCGTGAAGATTGCGAATTTTGAATACTACGGACACTCAAACCGGGCGTGCTGGATGTTCGACTACAGCAACGAAATCGATAGCGGATCCAAGAGCTGGCTGCATGAAAACGAACTCGGCCGCATCCACAGGGATATCTTCACCCGGGATGCGTTCATCAAGAGCTGGAGCTGTCACACCGGTGAAAGCATGAGCAAGAAATGGAAGCGCGCGACGGGCAAGCGGATGATCGGCGCTATCGGCAAGACGGACTACTCCTACGGCCACCTCCGCAATTGGACGCCTGCCCTCAGCGAGGGAGCCCGCTGGGGAGGTTAGGATTTTTTTCTGCCGTTTGCCAAAAGCTTGGCGGCCTTCTTGGCATCCTCTTCCGTATCGACCCCGGGGCCTGCGGCCTTGGTTGGGATGACGCGGATTTTCGCTCCGTGTTCCAAAGCCCGGAGCTGCTCGAGTTTTTCCGATTTCTCAAGGGGCGTTTGTTTCCACTTCACAAAATCCAAGAGAAACTTCCTGCGATATCCATAAATGCCGAGGTGGCGCAGACGGGCGGGGTTCGTGTCGCCATCGCGGTCGCACGGGATCGGGCTGCGGGAGAAATAAAGGGCGTCGCCTGTGATGCCAGTGACCACTTTTACGCAGTTCGGATTTTCCAATTCGCCGGGTGCGAGCGGACAGGCTGCGGTGGACATGGCGAGGGATTTTTCCTTTTGAAGAACCTGGATGAGTCGCCGGATCAGTGCAGGTTCGATGAAGGGCTCGTCTCCTTGCACATTCAGGATCACATCAAAACCTGCCAGCTTCTTGGCCACCTCCGCGATGCGGTCGGTGCCGCTCGGGTGCTTGGGCGAAGTGAGCGCCACCTCGGCGCCGAATGCAAAGGCGGCCTCCGCAATGCGCATGTCATCGGTGGCAATGATGACCTCCTGCGCCTCCCGGACTTTCAGGCAGCGCTCCCAGACATATTGGACGAGGGGTTTTCCACCAAGGTCCAGCAGGGGTTTTCCGGGCAGTCTGCTCGAGGCCCAGCGGGCAGGTATGATGATCGCGGTTTTCGACATGCGCGATTTCCTATCGCCTTTCCCGGGGCTGATCGAGAAAAACGCTGCCTGTTTTCTCGAAACCAACGATATTGAGTTCATGAACTGGTTCAAAATCCCCGCCGCATTCCTTCTGCTTCCCGTCATTCCATTGGCCATGGCCAAGGATCCAACGCGACCTCCTTTGATCATTCCCGTTGCGGGCTCCGGTCAATCCACCACCTCTCCGCTCGGCAATTCGCAAGTGACCCGAACCTCGACGGGCCAATCCTTCTCAACCAGCCAACTCGGCGGCACCACGATCACCCGCGACAACTCGGGCAACACCTGGCGCACGACAAAAGTGGGCAACAGCTATGTCACCCAAGGCCCGAATGGGCAAACCCAGACGACCACAAAACTCGGCAACAGCTACATAACCCGCGACTCCTCCAGCGGCACGACCCTCACCACCTCGCCGCTTGGGAATTCCTACCAGACCCGCTCAAACTCCGGTGCAAGCTGGTCCACAAGCCCACTGGGTGGAAATTACATGACCCGCGAAACCTCGCCCGCCAAAGATTCCAAGCCTGCCCTCATCGTCATTCCGGGAGCCAAGTGATGCGCCCGGCGCGGCGCACCGATCAGGCCTTGTGAAAGTCCGCGATGGTTTGCCAGAGGACTTTTTCTTTTTCGCCGGGTGATTCCGGCACCGTGATGCGCACCTCTGCGAAAAGGTCTCCGCGCGTTTCGGCGTTCAGCGGCATGCCCATGTTGGGGAGGCGAAATTTTTTGCCCGATTGCGTGCCGGCGGGGATCTTGAGCTTCACTCGGCCGCTCAATGTGGGAACGGTGACCGTGCAGCCAAGCACGGCATCCCACGCGGGAATTTCCAGGTCGTAGTTGAGATTGGCGCCCTCGATTTCAAAGTCCGGATGGCGCTGGTATTTCACCCGCAGGTAGAGGTCGCCCGCGCCTCCTCCGGAAGCTCCGGTGCCACCTTGTCCAGCCAGGCGGATGCGCTGTCCGTCGCGAATACCCTTGGGGATTTTGACTGTGAAGGTTTCGATTTTTTTCGAACCGCCCCGGCGGAAGGAAACCGGACGCGAGGATCCATTCAACGCCTCTTCCAAAGTCACAAGAATATCGGCCTCGGCGTCCTGCCCCCGTTGTGGAGCTTCCTCAAAGCCCGCTCTGGTGCCACGGCGTCCACCGAACATCTGCTCGAAAAAATCGCTGAAGCCGGTTCCTCCAAATTGGATGTCCTCTTCGAACACAGCCGCGCCCCGCTTGCCAGTGAAGCCTCCCGCACCCGGTGGCCGTTGCCAACCTCCGGCCTGCTGGGGGCCGTGCTGCCAGTTCGCGCCGAATTCGTCGTAGCGTTTGCGCTTCTCCGGATCGCCGAGCACCTCGTAGGCTTCATTGATTTCCTTGAATTTCTCCTCCGCCGCTTTTTTGTCCTTGGCTGTGTCGGGATGGTGCTGACGCGCGAGTTTGCGAAATGCGGATTTGATTTCGGCCTGGGTTGCGGTTTTGGAGACTCCGAGGGTTTGGTAGTAATCGCGAAATTGCGCTGACATCTGTTCTTGAAATTGCTCTCGGCATTCTGACCATTTTATTCATTCTGTCCAACCCATGCTTGATATCCGCACTCTTCGGGAGCAACCCGACCTCGCCAAGTCCCGCCTCGCATCGCGCAATGCCGACTACTCGCAAACGATCGACACCATCCTCGCCATCGACGCCGAGCGGCGGTCGGCGGAAACCCGCTTGCAAGGCCTCCAAAGCGAGCGCAACCGCCTGAGCAAGGAAATCGGCAAGCTCCGCGCCCAGAAGCAGGATTCCAGCGAATTGGAGGCCGGGGTGAAAGCCCTCGCCGACGAGATGCAGGCACTGACCGAGAAATCAAACGCCCTCTCCGACGAACAAACCGCCCTGCTGCTCGTTCTCCCGAACTTTCCCCAGCCCGCCGTGCCGCTGGGAAAAGAGGCCGCCGACAATCCCGAGGTCCGTGTTCACGGGGAGAAGCCATCCATCGCCAATCCTAAAGACCATGTCGCCCTCGCCGAGGGACTCGGCCTCATTGACCCGGATCGCGCCGTCAAAATCAGCGGCAGCGGGTTTTCCGTCTACATGGGCCAAGGCGCAAGGCTCGAGCGGGCGCTTCTGAATTTCCTGCTCGATCTCCATACCCGCGATCACGGCTACACAGAGGTCAGCCCACCCTTCGTCGTGAAGCGGGATTGCATGGTGGGCACAGGTCAGTTGCCGAAGTTTGAAGAGGATATGTATGGCATCGACGGCGGGGGTCTTTTTCTGGTTCCCACCGCCGAGGTGCCTGTGACGAATCTGCACCGCGAGGAGATCGTGAACGCCGCCCAGTTTCCAATCAAATACGCCGCCTACACGCCCTGCTTCCGCCGCGAGGCCGGGTCTGCCGGTCGGGAGACGCGCGGGCTCATCCGCATGCACCAGTTTGACAAAATCGAGTTGGTAAAAATCTGCGCTCCCGAGCAGTCGGCATCCGAACTCGAAGCCCTCACCGCCGACGCCGAACGCGTTCTCCAGGCTCTCGGTCTCCACTACCGCGTCATCGAGCTCTGCACGGGCGACATGGGATTCGGTGCCGCCAAGACCTACGACATCGAAGTCTGGGCACCCGGACAGAATGCTTATCTGGAAGTTTCGAGCTGCACGAATTTCGAGGATTTCCAAGCCCGCCGCATGAACCTCCGATTCAAAGGCGAGGATGGAAAAAACCGGTTCTGCCACACGCTCAACGGTTCGGGCACTGCGCTGGCGCGCCTCTATGTTGCCATCCTGGAAAATGGCCAGCAGCCCGACGGCTCCGTTCACATCCCCGCCGCGCTCCAACCCTATTTCGGTGCCTCGAAAATCTCCAAGTAGGCCGGAGCCTGTCGATGCTGTTCTGACAGCCGTCGCGGAGGCGATGTCTGGCGTTTCGAAACAAAAAAAACTTCTCGTCGGCGTCTCCGGTGGCCGCGACTCGATGGTTCTGCTCCACGCCCTTCTGGGAGCCGGATTCAAAAATCTTGTCGTTTGTCATTTGAACCACACTCTGCGCGGACGCAGTTCCGATGCGGATGCCCGCCTTGTTGTTTCCGAGGCGCGGCGTTTGGGGCTTCCGATCGAGCACGGTCGCGCCCGCACGGCGGAGTTTGCTTCCTCCCAAAAAAAATCCCTCGAACTCGCCGCCCGCGAACTTCGCATGGCCTTCTTCGAGGAGTGCTCCAAACGCACTAAAACCAAACTCCTCGTTCTCGCCCACCATGCCGATGATCAAGTGGAGACCTGTCTTTTCAACTTCCTGAGGGGAACCGGCGCAGCCGGCTTGGGTGGGATGAAACCAGTGTCGCAACTCGGTCGCTGCACCATCCACCGCCCGCTCCTCGGCGTATCGCGAACCGGAATCGAAGCCTTCCGCAAGCGCCATCGCATCCGCTTCCGCGAGGATGCCTCAAATGCCGGACTCGAGCACACCCGCAACAAGCTCCGCCACCGCGTCATGCCGCTGCTCGCGGAAATCATGGGTGATTCGTATCGCTCGGCCATCCTCCGCGCGGCGGAAATCCTCCGTTCGGAGGAGGAGTGGATGTCATCACTCGTCCCCGAAGTCGCACCCCACCTCGACTGCAAGGAACTCCGCGCCATGCATCCGGCCCTGCGATCCCGGGTCGTCCTTCGCTGGCTCCGCCAGTGTGGCATTCCCGAAGCCGGCCATGCCGAGACCCTGCGCGTCCTCTCCCTCCTCGACTCGGTCAACGGCCCCTCAAAAGTGAACCTCCCCGGCAACCACCACGCCCGCAGGCGTGCGGGAATCCTTTTTCTGGAATCGGGGGCCGAGTGACCTTTCGCAACGCGCTCCAGACCGGCCTTCGCGCCGCCCGTGCCAACCTGCTTCCGGGCCTCCTGCTGCAAGCCATCATGCTCTGCTTCCTCGCGGCCTACCTCCTCCACGACGGCACCCAGGCCTTCCTCACAAGGGTGGGGGAGTTGCGACAAGAATTGAGCTACGGATTTTCCCTCGCGACCTACATCGTCTCCGGCGCCCTTTTTCCCGAGCTTCTCCGCATTGTCTTTTTTCAAAAAGGCCGTCCCAGCCTCGCCAATTTCTGGAACTTCCTCACCGCAGCCCCACTCTGGGCGGGGCTCGGAATGCTCGTGGATTTTTTCTACCGCTGCCAAAACGATTGGTTCGGGACTGGAAATTCCTGGCACATCATCGCAGCCAAGGTGCTCGTGGATCAGTTCCTCTACAGCCCGTTCCTCGCAAATCCCATCACCACCGCCTACCTCGCCTTCCGCGCATCAGGCATCAACACACAAACCGCCCGCGAAGTCTTCTCCTGGAATTTCGTCCTGGAAAAAATGCTCCCCACCCAAATCGCAGGATGGGGCGTCTGGATACCCGGCGTTTGCCTCGTTTACTTCATGCCACCCTTGCTGCAGTTGCCAACAGCCGTCCTGATCCAGTGTTTCTGGGTGCTCCTGCTCACCACTCTTCACGAACGCGTTTCTGCCAAGTGAGTTCCCACCATTCTTGTAGGAACGCCGAGGTCCTCCTCGGCCCGTGACTCCAACTGAGCCAATGATCGAAGCTGGCTCTCCCTTCAAGTTCTCACAGCCTGGGCATGCAGCTTCAAACCAAGGGCGCCAACAACCTTGAGGATCGTTTCAAAGGCAGGACTGCGATCACCTGAAAGTGCCTTGTAAAGGCTCTCGCGCGACACTCCTGCATCGCGTGCGACTTGCGTCATTCCTTTTGCTCGTGCGATGTCCCCGAGCGCTTTGGCGATGAAACCGGCATCGTTGCCGCCCTCTTCGAAGCAGGCTTCCAAGTAGACTGCCATCTCTTCGGGAGTCCTCAAATGCTCCGCAACATCGTAGCGTGTGGTTTTGGTTTTTTTCATGGTAAAAAATCTACGTTAAGGTTCTTGGCAAGAGGCTATTTTGAGAACTTTTTGGTCTTGCGAATATGCATTACCGAAAAAGTGTATCCAGAAGGATACATCCGGTCAAGGTAAATTCAAGCAACTCATTCCAGCAAGGAACCCCACAACCCCCTGCCTCAAGTGCCCTTCGTATTTCCAAAGAGTCGTATGTGCAACCGGTCGCAGTAGCGGTTGCCACGCTGCGTGCACAGGCTCACGAGTTCCATTTGCCGCGCGGCGATGTGCGCTTCGTCGGTTCCCTCGGGCATCAGAAGAATCTTCGAAGGAGTCACTGGAATGCCGATGGACTTGATGAGCGCATCGATGTCCTCCAAGTCCGAGGGGCCGGTGTAAACAAACTTGAGCTGATAATTTCCCGCTTCGATCCATTCGCGAAGGATCGCTGGCTGGAGGCGCGTTCGCTCATGACGCTCGATCCAACTCTGTTCGATTTCACCCGCGTTGGGCATGGAACTGGCAAGTTTCGGGCTCAGCGAGGCCAGATCGCAGGCGATTCCAGCGGGAGGGACGGTGCCAGCGGTTTCAATCGTGATGTGCCTTCCTTCCTTCCGGAGAGCGGCAGCCAGCCCATGGATTTCACGGGCGACCATCGGCTCCCCGCCTGTGAGCACGCAATGCCGGGCCGGATGTTTCAGCACCTCTTTGATGATGTCTCCGATGCTCATCTCATCGCCCTCCGGGTTCCATGAGGCATACGGCGTGTCGCACCAGCGGCAACGCAGATTGCAGCCCGAAGTGCGGATGAAAACCGTCGGCACGCCGGTGAGTTCACCTTCCCCTTGGATCGAATAAAAAATTTCCGAAATTCGCATGGCTTCAGACCGGCTTTGCAGGAAGCGGCGCGTGGCTCAGGTATTCCGTGGGATCATTCAACTCCGCCAACTCAAATGCCTCACGCCTTTCCACGCAGGTGCCGCATTCACCACAATGCTTCTCACCGCCGACATAGCAGGACCAGGTCTGGGAAAAATCCACGCCCAGCTCGTGACCCCGCTGCGCAATTTCCGATTTCGTCATCGAAATGAATGGCCGCAGCAATGCCACATCCGCATAGGTTCCCAAACGAATCGCGTCCCCCATTGCCCGCATGAAATCCTCCCGGCAGTCGGGGTAAATGGCATGGTCGCCCGAGTGGGCCGCAATCACCACGCCATCGGCATTCCGGCTTTCCGCCAAGCCTGCCGCCACGGCGAGCATGATGCCATTACGAAAGGGCACCACGGTCTGCTTCATGGTTTCCTCCTCGTAATGCCCCTTGGGAATCGACGCGCCGGATTGCAGGAGGTGGGATTCAAAGTGCCGTCCCATGAAATCCAACGGAATCGTGAGATGCGAGGTTCCCACCTGCGCCGCATGAAAGGCCGCGAAGGGAATTTCCCGGTCGTTGTGTTTCGAGCCGTAGTGAAAACTCAACGCGGCAACCACCGCGTGCACCCGCGCCGCGTCAAGCAGCGCGACGACGGACTCCCTTCCCCCGCGGCAAAGGACGTTGGCGCGTTTTTTCAAGCTCCCGGACATGGCGATTTTTATAATCCAGCCAAACAAAGGCCGCGAGACTTGTTTGGCAAATGCGCAACCCCGGGGTTGCTTGCCCGCCGCATGCTGGGAGATTGATCCCATGAACGCAGGTGCATGGTTGAGGCTCACCGTTCCATGGCTTGGAGCGGTTGGTTTAATTTATATCTTGGCCAGTCCACCACCGCATGGGCTTCCCCTCGCGGGTTGGCACACGCTGGGTGTGGCCGTGCTCATGGCCTCCCTGTGGGTTTCGGAGGCGATTCCTTTTGCCGTCACGGCCATGTTCCCGCTCGTGCTTTTTCCCGTATTGGGCGTCTGCGGCATCGCAGGTGCCGCCGCGCCCTTTGCGAATCCCGTGATCTTTCTTTTTTTCGGCGGAATGCTTCTGGCTCAAGGAATGCAGGCATGCCAACTGCACACAAGGCTGGCCGTTCAACTGCTCCGGATCGCGGGAAGCAGGCAATCCTCAATCGTCGCGGCTTTCCTGCTCGCCTCGGCACTTCTCTCGATGTGGATCAGCAACACGGCAGTCGCGCTCATGATGCTCCCGATCGCCCTCTCGGCCATCGGTCTTTTCCGTGAGGGCAAATCTAAAAATTTTCCCGCCGCCTTGGTTTTGTCTGTCGCTTACGGCAGCAGCATCGGAGGCATGGCCACGCTCGTTGGAACCCCCTCGAACGCCATCTTCGCAGGCTTCATGGAAGAAACCTACGGCATCACAATCGGCTTCCCGCTTTGGATGGCCTTGACCATGCCCGTTTCAGCCATCCTGCTCGCGTTCGCATGGATTCTTCTGGCCCGCGTTGTCTTCCGTGTGGACGGAGAGGTCGTCGGCAACTCCGATTTTTTGAAGGCCGAAAAAATCCCGCCCTTTGGCACCGGCGGGGTCGGCGTTGTCATCGTGTTCGCCGTGACAATCACTCTCTGGATCGCCCGGGGATTTTTGGATGAACGCTTGCCATGGCTCTCGGATGCCGGAATCGCCATGGCAGGCGGGTTGGCGCTTTTTTTCTGGCCCTCTGGGTCTCCAGCAGGCGGTGCGGTTCTGAATGCCGACACACTCAAAAAAATCCCCACCGATGTCCTTCTGCTCATCGGGGGCGGATTGAGCCTCGCCGCCGCCATGCAATCAAGCGGCCTCGCAGCTTGGATCGGCAGCCTCGGCGCACAGGCCGGCCACTTGTCGCCAACCACCCTGCTCCTCATCGTCTCGCTTGTCGCCATCAGCCTCGCCGAGTTCACAAGCAACACCGCCACGGCCTCCGCATTCCTGCCCGTTGCGGGAGCCCTCGCCATCAGCCTCGGGCACTCCCCCGCCACCCTCTGCATAGCCGTCACCCTGGCGAGCAGCTGTGGATTCATGCTCCCTGTCTCAACACCCCCAAATGCCATCATCTACGGCAGCGGCCAAGTAACCCTCCCGCAAATGATGCGAACGGGATTCCTACTCAATATCGCCGCCCTGCTCGTCCTCCTCCTCTGGCTCGGCTGGCTGCTGCCAAAACTCTTTGCACTTTGACATTCCTATCTCCGACAAAAAATTTGGACGATCGTCCAAATTTTTTGTCGTTCCAGTTCAATGCTTCTTCTCGGGAATGGCAAACAAGGCGAAGTTCGACCCAGTGATAATACCAATGGCTGTATGCTGTTTTATCTTTGGACATTGGCGCGGTAGCGCTTGGTCTCGGGGAGCGCGCCCGCCCTCGGGTGCCGTCGGATGCGCCCCGCGCCCGACATAGGGAACTCCAAGCGGCCTCTGGCACTCCACCAACCACACTCTGCATAGCCGTCACGCTGGCGAGTAAGTGTGGAGTCATGCTCCCTGTCTCGACGCCCTGCTTGTGCTTCTCCTCTGGCTGGGCTGGTTCGTGGCAAAACTCGTTGCGCTTTGAGCATCCCCTATCTCCGACAAAAAATTTGGACGATCGTCCAAATTTTTTGTCGTTCTACTTTCAGTGTTTCTTCTCGGGAATGGCGAACGAGGCGATGATCGACGCGGTGATAATACCAATGGCTGTATCCTTTCTGATCTTTGGACATTGGCGCGGTAGCGCTTGGTCTCGGGGAGCGCGCCCGCCTCGGGGGCACCACCACGCGCCCTCGCGAGGTGATCGGGAAGCACCGACCAGAGGCCGCTTGGAGTTCCCTATGTCGCGCGCGGGGCGCACCCGACGGCACCCGAGGGCGGGCGCGCTCCCCGAGACCAAGCGCTACCGCGCCAATGTCCAAAGATCAGAAAGGATACAGCCA
>JBJTGE010000125.1:0-7452 GCA_046093785.1 Spartobacteria bacterium | reverse complement strand
GCGGACAGATGGCGTCCTGCAGGGTGAGGGCCATGATGACTTCGGCGTTGATGCGCGGGGCGAGGTGGTGGACATCGATGTAGCCGAGGGTTTCAAAGATTTTGTCCCGTGCTTCGGAGAGGGGATCGATGTGCCTCATGTAGGTCTTCAACTCGGCGTAGGCGTCTTTGCACAAGTCCATGTCCCAGACGCGGCGGTAGTCGGAGAGGAAGGGGTAAAGCGAGACGCAGCGTTTGATGCGGGGTTCTAAAGCCGCGCAAGCGATGGAGAGGGCTCCCCCTTGGGAACCGCCATTTGTTGCAAGGCAGTTTGCATCTACCTCGTCAAAGGATGCGACGACGCGGGCAAGTTGGACGGTGTCGAGAAAGATGCTGCGGAAGAGGAGTTTTTCAGGTCCATCGGAGAGGCCGCGAATGATGTGCCCGTGGTGGGTGTTGCCGGTTGTGCCGCCCGGATCATGGCTTCGCCCGCCTTGGCCACGGCAGTCCATGGCTGCGACTGCTGCGCCATCCCCCGAGAAGCGAAGTTTGTCGGCCCATTCGCCGCTGTTGCCGGTGTAGCCGTGGAACTCCAGAATCGCGGGATGTGGCGCTGGGGAAATTTTCGGGCGGACATACTTCGCATAGATTCGCGCTCCGCCGATGCTGGTGAAGGTGAGGTCGAAAATCTCGCTGTTGCGGGATTGAAGCGCATTGGAGCTTTTCAGCTCGGGCTTGGGGTCGATTGAATCCAACTCTGCCAGAGCCCGTGCCCAGTAGTCATCAAAATCGGCGGGTCGTGGATTCGTGCCTGTGTAGGTTTGAAGTTGAGCGAGTGGGTAGTCGAGGCAGGGCATATTTTTTTGGTTTTATGGGTGGATCAAGGCGTGAGCCATTCGACTCCGCCGTTTTGAAAGAGTGCGGCGCGGAGTTTCACTTCGCCAGCTACGATCGTGGCTCGCGCACCAAGCGGGAGGCTGCATCCGCCGCCAAGGCTTTTGAGAAATTCTCGTTCGGCATTGACGCAGCGGGCGGTGTCCTCGTGGTGGATGGCTGCAAGAATGCGGAGCGTTTCGGCATCAGCCTCCAAGCACTCGATGCCGATGGCGCCTTGGCCGGGCGCGGGGAGCATTTCTTCGATCACGGTCACTCGGATTCCTTCGGGAATGAGGTCTTGGCCAAGGCGATTGATGGCCGCCTTTGCCAGAATGAGCCCGTCGAGAGTGTCGCTCTCGAGGAGCTTGCGGAGGCGGGTTCCCATGTTGCCTCGGATTTCTGCTGTCTGGAGATCGGGGCGCAGGAGGAGGAGTTGGTTTTTGCGGCGCAGGCTGGATGTGGCGACGATGCCACCCTGCGGCAACCCCTGCCAACCGCCATCGTGTTTGGAGGCCAGACAGTCGGAGTCGTCCTCGCGCTCAAGGATGGCCCCCACGGCGAGCTTCGGCGGGAGTTCGGTGGGAAGGTCTTTCAGGCTGTGAACGGCGGCGTGAATCTCGCCTCGCAGCAGGGCCTCTTCGAGTTCCTTGGTGAAAAGTCCCTTCTCCAGCGCTCCGGGCGCGCTCAGGCTGACATCGAGGCGCTTGTCGCCTGTGGTCTTGATGATGCGCTCCTCGATTTCCAAGCCGGGATGTGCTTTTCGAAGGCGGGATGCCGTTTCGCGTGTTTGAACGAGAGCGAGCTCGCTCCCTCGGGTGCCGAGAATGATTTTTTTCACCGGGATGGAGTAGGGTGGTTGCGCATCCAATGCATGAAATCCGCGACATGGGTGTCGATGAGAGCCTCGCAGCGCACAATCTCGGCCTGGCGGATATTCAAGGATTGGCGGGCAATTTCTTCGATGGAATCGATGTCGTAGAGATAGACATTCTCGAGTTCGTTCACCGAGGCGTCCACATCGCGTGGCACGGCCAGATCGATAATGAAAAGCGGACGCTCACTGTGGCGGCGCATGATGGATTCCAGCTTCTCGCGAGTCACAATAGGGTGGGGGGCGGCTGTCGAACAAATGAGGATGTCCACCTCGTCGAAGGCCGTGTGCCAGTGGTCGAAATGAACGGCCAGACCGCCGATCTGATCCGCCAGCGCGGCGGCGCGGTCGAATGTGCGGTTTGCCACGATGACGGTTCGAACTCCCCGCGAAACGAGACTGCGGGCGACCCGTTCGCTCGTGTCGCCGGCTCCGAGGATCATGACCTTGCGTCCACCGAGATCGCCGAAAATTTTTCCTGCGAGATCGACAGCGACTGATCCCACGGAGGTCGCCCCGCGCGTGATGCTCGTCTCAGTGCGAACCTGTTTCGCCACCCGGAAGGCATGCTGGAAAAGTTTGTTGAGGTGAGTATTGGTCGCCCCGTGTTCGGCAGCTGCACTGTAGGCCTGCTTGAGCTGGCCGAGGATTTCCGTTTCGCCCACAACCATGGAATCCAAGCCGCTGGCTACTCGAAAGAGATGTTTCACGCTCGGGAGTGAATCCTCTGTGAAAAAAGGGGCCTCCAGTCCGCTGGTGCGGGATTTTAAAAACCGCCGTATGGCATTCATGACCGGCATTGGAGTGATGCTCGACGCGTAGAGTTCCACGCGGTTGCAGGTCGAGACGACGACAGCGCCCGAGAGGCCTTCAATGGCTCGCAAATGATTCAGGGTTTCCTGCAATTCATGGTTGCCGATGGCAAACTTCTCGCGGATCTCCAGAGCCGCGTCCCGATGGTTGATGCCGGCGCAGAGAATGGTCATTTCGGTGCGGAGAGGTATTGGATCGCCGGAAGGGTGAGGAGAATGAATCCCAGCGCCGCTACGGAAAGTGTGGCCGTGCGGCGCGGAGCCAGCGTGTGGACCTGACGCAGCACGACCATGAGGGCGTAGGCGAACCAGATCGTGGCAGAGGTCCAGAATTTGATGGTGTTCACCTGCATGCCACTCACGAATCCCGCCGCAAAGGCGATGGTCAGGAGACCAAGTCCAAGCCAGATGAGGCGGGTGTTCGCAATGCCCAGATCTGTAATGGGAGGGAGATTGTAGAGCAGCGTGCCGCCTTTGCGTTTCTTCAGTTGCCGATCCTGAATCAGATACATCATGCCTGCGAGACCGGCCAAAGCGAAGGCTCCGTAGGCAATCAGGGAAAGGGATGCGTGAAATTCGATCCAAGGATCCCTTAGCGCACGAATGCTTGGAGAGCGGTCCAGCGGGGCAAACTCGGCGGTGAGGAGGAGAAGCAAAACCAAAGGCGTCGTGAAAGCTCCCAGAAGCGACAACCGATAGGCCGAGCCAACCAGCAGGTAGATGAGGGTCGTGGACCAAGCCATGAAGATCACCACATCGAACAGCGAGTTGATCGGGCAGGAACGCAGCACCTGACCACGCAGCCAGAGGTCTGTGGAAAGCAAAACAAACGCCGCGACGAGGGCCGCAAGATTGGTGCGCCCGGGACGAAGTCGCCCGGAGCCCAAGCGAAAGAGCGTATAGCCGAAGCTGCAGAGAAGGATGAGAGTCGAGGCGATCAGCAAAAAATTTTGCATCGAATTAAGAGCGACTATGACTTCCCCCCTTCAGGCTTTCAATCGCGGGATTTCGGAACTTCAAAAAAAGCCCGTCGCGCACGCGAGAGATATTTTCAATTTCGATGAAACCTGTTTCTATGGCGCTTCCGTGTCTCCCGTAGTTGCGACTCTTTCATATCACAAAATTGGAAATCCCCCGTCTGATGGCTGGCTGACCTGGAATTACATCAGCACGGAGGAGTTCTCCGCGCAGATGGAGTGGTTTCAAAGAAGGGGCTGGGAATTTCTATCGGCTTCGGCGCTATTGGATGCCTTGAAAGGGAAGGGTGCCCTTCCGGCCAAAAGCATCCTGATTACTTTCGATGACGCCTATGAATCGCTTCTGGAAAACGCTGTCCCGGTTCTCAAGCGTTTTTCGGCTCCGGCGGTTGTTTTCGCTCCGACTCAGTTCATCGGTGAAACGAACCTTTTCGATCATGGCGTGGAACCACTCGAGCGCATTGCGGATTGGAAAACACTTCAGGCTTTGGAGGACTCGGGAGTTTCCGTGGAATCCCATGGCTACTCGCATCGCGGCTTTTCCTCGCTGAGCCAATTTGAGATCGAGCAGGAACTCGACTTTTCGAGAGAGGCCATTCGCAAAGATCTTGGCAAGGAGTCACGCCTGTTTGCGTTTCCCTACGGAGACTGTGGAAATGATCAGACGGCTGTGCATTCCGCCATTCGCCGTGCCGGTTACGAGGTGGCGTTTCTCTATGGAGGCGGAGTTTTTGACCTTGGCCAGACTCCTGCGCCGCTCTTTCTCCCCAGATTGGCCATGGGCCCGGGGGTTGACTTGGAAGCGATGCTGCTCGAATCGTCCGTTACTCGGGGAGATTGACGCAGGCGGTTGCCAGCGCGGCCATGCCTTCGCCTCGGCCGAGAAATCCCATCGACTCGTTGGTGGTGGCTTTGATGCCAACGCGGGCCGGACTAAGTCCCAAAGCGGCTCCGACGCGGTTTTTCATTTCTGCGAGGTGAGGCGCAATGCGGGGTTCCTCGGCGATGAGTGTGGCGTCGATATTGTGAAGGCGTATGGATTTTTCGTCCAAAACAGAGCGCACGCGGCGCAGGATTTCCAAGCTGCTTATGCCGCGTATTGTCGGATCGGTATTCGGAAATAGGTGACCTATGTCAGGTTCTCCGGCCGCGCCAAGAACGGCATCTGCAATCGCATGGCACAGCACATCCGCATCCGAGTGGCCATCGAGCCCAAGCGGGTGGGGGATTTCAACTCCACCGAGAACCAATGGCCTGTCGGCGACCAGGCGGTGAACATCATAGCCGATGCCTGTGGCAATCATTCGAGCGGGAGCGTTACTTTGCCGCTGGTGGCGACGATGGAGTATTTTTCGGCCTGTGACTCGTGGGGCTTGAGCTCCACTTTGCCGCCGGCCTGCTCGACAAGAAGAAGCCCTGCGGCCACATCCCAGAGGCTGATCGTGCCTTCGATATAGGCGTCCAGACGACCACAGGCGACATAGGCGATGTCGAGCGAGGCGCTGCCCATCATCCGGCACTTCTTCACGCTGCGGAGCATTTTTTCAAAGAGCGGGATTCCCCGGTTGATGGTGTTGATGGATTTGGAAACGCCCACGGAGACCGTGCACTCGGCGATATCTGTGCGGGGACTGACGGAAATCGGTTGGCCGTTCAACAAGGCGGGATGACCTTCTTTGACAGACCACATTTCGTCACGCATGGGGTCGTAGATGACTCCGACGATGATTTTTCCTGCGCGGCGGAGGGCGATGCTCACGGCAAAGTGCGGGATCGAGTAGAAGAAATTCACCGTCCCGTCGATGGGATCGATGATCCATTGGTGTTCACTCGATTGGTCGCCTGTGAGTCCTTCCTCTCCATAAATCGCATGGCCGGGATGGCGGTCGAGAATGATGGATTCGATGAGGGCCTGCGTGCGCTTGTCGAGTTCCAGCTTGATGTCGTGGGCGAGGTTTTCATCGACGGTGAGTGGGCGGCCGAAATTGGCACGAAGGAATCCGCCTGCGGCTTGGGCTGCGTCCAAGGCGGTTTGCAAAAAGATATCGGTTGTCATCTGCTTTCAATTTCGGTTCCAGAGGCTGAGGGCGGCAAGATATTTCACATTCTTGATCTCAAACTTCGCGCCGCGTAATCTCCCGACAAATGCCCAGCATTTCCAACATCCCCGGGAGGTTTTTGTGCTCCTGACGCAGCAACAGGTGTCGCTTCTACTCGAGGATTTGGACTACATCATCCCTCGCACCCGCTGCAATACGATGCCCCTCACCAAAAGCCATATCGTGAGGGATACATGGAGCGATGGGGACATCCTCCTTGATCTTGTGGAAGGCATGGCCGATTCCGATGCCCGCTATCTCAGTGTGCCCTTGGAAAAACTTCGCGGTCTCATCGCCCAGCGCCAGCGGGGCGTTCAGGGGAGTTCTCCGGAGAATGAGGCGGACTGCATGCCGTCCCTGTTCGGATAATAAAACGCTCCGGCACGATCCCCGCTGTATCAAATACAATACCCTCCTCCTCGAGCAGGCGCTGTTTTTTGGACTGCCCTTGCTCGCTGCTGTTTCCAAAATATCCGCCAAGCGAGCCGTCATTCTTCACGACCCTGTGACATGGCACCGTCGGCGCGTAGGGATTTTTCCGCAAAGCTTGCCCAACCGCCTGCGAGGAATGGCACCCCACGAGCTTTGCGATGGTGCCATAGGTCGTGACGAATCCAGCGGGAATGCCCCCAAGCGCCGCATACACGCTCTCTTGAAAGGGTGTGGTGCGTTTTGCGGATTGCGTCGGATTTTTCATGGTTTAGTTTTCGCCCGATATGAAAACCAAACCGCTCTCCTTGCTGTGGCGCAACTTTGTTTTTGCCAGCCTTGCCGCGTGTGTCGTGACATCCGGCAACGCTCAGACCGACCCCAGCGGCCCGTATACCCTCCCGCCGCTTCCCTATGCCTACGAAGCCCTGCAACCGCACATCGACGCCGAAACGATGCGGATTCACCACGACAAGCACCACCAGGCTTACATCACCAATGCCAACAAGCTTCTCGCGGACCAACCCGAACTCGCCAAGCTATCGCCCGAGGAACTCCTCGCAAATCTCGACAAGGCCCCTGAAGCCATCCGCACGGGGCTTCGCAACAATGTCGGGGGACACCTGAACCACAGTCAGTTTTGGCTCATGATGTCGCCCGATGGCGGCGGCGAACCGACCGGGAAACTCGCCGAGGCGATCAAAAAGGATTTCGGATCTTTCGATGAGTTTAAAAAGCAATTCACCGATGCCGCCCTCAAGCGCTTTGGCAGTGGCTGGGCCTGGCTTGTGGAGAAGGATGGGAAACTTTCCATCATTTCGACACCGAACCAAGACCCTCCACTCTTGGAAGGCAAAACCGCCCTGCTCGGAATCGATGTCTGGGAACATGCCTACTATTTGAAATACCAGAACCGCCGCGCCGACTACGTCGCCGGTTGGTGGAATGTCGTGAACTGGCCTTATGTGGCGAAACTCTACGACGGGGCCGATTAAAAAAATCCAGTCCGTTGGTTGACTCCATCTCCATCGAAAAAGACAGCGTGGCCGTTGACAGCCCGTATCGCCGCGTGGCGCGCAAGTTTTTTTCCGACAAATTGGCTGTCGTTGCCTTGATCTTTATCATCGGATTTTTTGCAATCGCCATCTCAGCAGGTGCTCTGAAGGCTCTCGGTCTTCCGATGCCGATGAATCCCAACGCCACAAATCTCGAAGCCAAGTTGCTTCCTCCAAGCTCCACGAACTGGCTTGGAACGGACAATCTGGGGAGGGATGTCCTCTCCCGCATGGTGGCCGGCTCGACCATTTCCCTCACCGTCGGATTTGTGGCCATGGCGGTCTCGCTGGGAATCGGCATATTCGTCGGCGCCGTGAGTGGGTATTTCGGCGGTTGGATCGATCATTTGCTCAT
>JBJTGE010000124.1:0-5991 GCA_046093785.1 Spartobacteria bacterium | reverse complement strand
AGATATTTCCGGCTTGGAAGCGCGCTTTCATTTTCTGGTTCGGGTGGCGGAGGCGCTTGTGGAGAAGTCTGCGCTTCCCGCCGAGCGATACCGCACGGTCGACGGAGCGCACAAGGTCGCCCTGCATTTGCTGCCGGTGCTGGTGCCAGTCGCCATCCACTTTCTGCAGCGTCACCATGCGAAAGCTGTTTTGCTTGGAGACATCGCAGAGCACTTGAAATGCAATCCCGATTACCTAAGCCGGATTCTCAATCGCCATCTGCCTGGCGGGCTTTCCGGTTACCTCTCGCGCATCCGCATCGAACATGCCCAGAAGCTCATTGCCGGGGGGCGACTGAGCATGGGCGAGATCAGCGATCGGGTCGGATTCACCGATCAAAGCTACTTTGCCAAAACATTCCGCAAGCTTGTCGGCATGACTCCCGGCGAGTATCAGGCGCGGCTTGTTTCGTGAGCCAGCGCCTCTCCCCGGCGAGATTTTCATTGGGGGCTCGCCAGTCGGCTGGGCTACGGAATTTTACCAAACAAAAGTCAATATTCTCATAACGGAAAATCCGGCCTTGGGATAAGTTCGCTTCGATGACTACACACACACCCTCAGTGGTGCTCAAAAGCATTCTCCTCATGGCGGTCGGGATCTTTGCCCTGGCTGGTTGCAAACCGAAGGCTCCGGAATTTTCCCTGGTGAAAGACGGCCAGCCGCAGGCGACGATCGTTATTGCGAAGGAACCTTCCAAGACGACGCGCTTCGCGGTGCAGGAACTCAATGAGCATCTCGAGCTGGTCGCCGGGGCGAAGCTTCCCGTGGTCGATGATACGGCGGAGGTGAAAGGTCCGCGGGTGCTGGTCGGCGAGAGCGCGGCGACGCGCGCGCTGGGCATCAACACGGCGGATTTTAAACATCAGGAGTATCTGGTGCGCGCCACGGACGACACCCTGGCTCTGCTTGGCAAGGAAGAGGACGCAACCCTCGAGAAGCCCGCCGAGCTTTTTGTCCCCGGCAAATGGGGCAAGGCGATTTCTTTTGATGGCAAGACTACTATGCTCGATATCCCTAAATCAGGATTCAATGACGCGGAGGGAACGCTGGAGTGCTGGGTGCTTATGGATGGATCCGCATCGGGTGCTATCCTCCGGGTGTCGAGCTCGGACCTCGGTGGCGTTCCTGGATTTCGCAACGGCGCCAATGATCATGTTATTCTTTTGCGCCAAGGGAATGTGATCCGCTACCGCTCCATCTCTGATGGCAAGGAAAGCGCGTTGGTCTCCCAACCGATTTCCTCAGGATGGCATCATGTGATGGCGACATACAGCACGGCCTCGGGAAAGATTGAGCTGTTCATCGATGGGCAAAGCCAGGGCACCGCCCCCTACACGCCAACGCTGCTTGCCAATGCGACGCTCTATGTTGGCGCCTTTCGCGGTATTCGCGGCAGTCGGCTCTGGACTCCGCTCGAGGGGGTGATCGACGAGCTCCGGGTTTCCAAAGTGGCGCGGCCAGCAGGGATTCCGTCCGAGCCGTTTGCCAAGGATGCGGACACCACGGTTTTGCTGCACTGCGACGGCAGTCTTGATGAGCCGACCGCGACGCTCGAAATGAACCGCGCTCTGCCGAGTCGCAACGGCGAGATCGGAACGCTCTACGCTGTCTATGACATCTTGGAAAAAGCCGCCGGCGTGCGCTGGTATGCCCCGGGTGCGATCGGTCGCGCGTTTGAGAAAATGCCCGATGTCGGTGTGAGCCTTGCGGACCGCCGGTTTGTTCCTTCCATGGTGTCGCGCACGATGTCGGCCCATTACCTATTTCTGGACACGCCTGAAAACAAGTTCGGGCTCTACGACATGAATCTCTTCATGCTGCGCCTGCGCGAGGGCGGGAGCGATTATGTTAAGGGCAACCACTCGTTCGGCGGCTACTACGACCGCTTTTCCAAAGCCTACGGGAAGAACCCTTCAAGACTCCAAGAAGATCGCCCCGAGTTCTTTGCCCAGGGACTCACCGAGGAGCAGATGAAGGCTCCCGCTGTGGCGGGCGGCCAGCCAAACCTGAATTACTCGAGCCAGGCCTTGGTCGATCAGGTGGTCAAGGATGCGCGCGCCCAGTTCGACGAGGGTGCCAAGTCGGCTGAGTTGGGTGGAGCGCATGCCAGCTACTTCCCGATGGGGCCGATGGATATGGCGCCCTACAGCAAGGATCCCGAGAGCGAGGCTGCCAGCCGTCCGCCTCGCGATGCCATCGACCGTGGCATGCGCAGCGACTACTGGTTCGGCTTTGTCAACAAGGTGGCCCGCGAGCTTCGCAAATCCCATCCTGACAATTGGGTGACCTGCCTGGCCTACTACGACTTCCTTGAATACCCGGAAAAGGTCGGCATCGAGCCGAATGTCATCATCACCTTGGCTCCCCATTACGGCGCGCCCTCGGGTGTCTGGGATCCGGCTCGCAAGGAACGCCAGCGGCGGGTCGAGGAGGGCTGGTTCAAGTATGCAAAAAAGTCGCCCGTTTACATGTGGCTCTATTACGACTGCCAGTCCCTCGCCTTTGGGAATTTCATCTACCCTGAAGCCTGCGCCTGGGCGGTGCCGCCATTCATGAAGCGACTGAACGAGGCGGGCATCAAGGGGGTCTTTGACGAGCTCTGCACCGAGACCGGCAATTCCTACCTCTTCTGCCAGCTCGAGAATTACCTCACGCTCATGCTCGCCTTCGACGCGACGCGGGACGGTGAGGCGATGATCAACGAGTTTTTCACGAAATACTACGGCGCGGCGTCCGAGCCGATGAAGCAACTTTACCGCGAATTGGAAGAGGTGAAGTTCGATATCAACAACTACCCCGAGAGCGTTCGCGCCGGCACCAAATACCAAAGTTTTTCACCCGAACTCGCCTGCAAGCATCTGCTCACTCCGGAGCGGATGACGAAGTGGACAGCCCTCCTCGAAACCGCTCTTGCTAACGCGCAGGGCGTGCACAAGGAGCGCGTCCAGCAATACAAGACCGGAGTATGGGACCGCATGGCTGCGGAGCGGGTGAAGTTTTTGGCCAAAAGCGCACCGCAAACCGATCAGCCCGCCGCGAAGAAAACGAATCTCGTTTCAGTCATTCAGGAGAAGTTCGACGACGTCGCGAGTTTGCAGAACTGGATATTGGTGGAGGCAGGCAAGATGGAGTTGGCTGGAGCGTCGATCGCGCCTTTCGAAGGGAAAGACAGCGTGAAGCTGGTTCCGGAAAACCCGGTCCAAGGCAAGCTGCGCACCATCCTGCAATCGAACCAAAAAATGGCGGCGGCCAAGGATTCGATGATCACAGTCTCCTTTGCCGTTCGGGGTGACGGACAGGGGCAGGGCGGCTACGTCATCCTGGACTGCTTTGATGAGAGCGGAAAATTGCTCAAGGCGATCTGGAAACCACTCCCCGTGAGTTCGGAATGGAAGCCGGTGAAGGTCGATTACCTTCTTGATGAAGCTTCCGTCGGTTCCCCCAACTGCGCCTCCGTGGGACTTCGCATCCTGTGCCACGGAGAGGGAACCTACTACCTCGATGACCTGAGTGTTTCCAAAAAGTAAAAAACAACACCTTCATGCTTTGAAAACGTCGGGTTTTGCCATGCGCGAGCTCCATGAAGGCGCCTTCGAGTGCGCGCATCACAGTGCCGTGCTTGGGCGGGAGAAGCGCTTTTCGCTGATTCTTCCCAGCGACTATGAAGAGGCGTCCGCCTCACCGCTGGCGCTGGTCCTGCATGGCGATGGGCGTGACCATCTTTCGGTGGTGGGTAATGAAACCCTGCGTGCTTGTTTCCGCGAATCCGGCTTCGTGTCGGTTTTTCCGGAGGGTGAAAGGTCTTGGTATCTCGACAGCGAGACGACTCCCGAAAGCCGCTTCCAGAGTTGGTTGGGCGAGTTGTTGGAGCTGGTGTCGGAACATCTGAAGGTGCGGCGCGATGCCGGAGCGCGTGCGATTCTCGGATGGTCGATGGGGGCCTTCGGCGCGGCGAATTATGTGATGCGCCACCCCGGTGCCTTCAAGACACTGGGCACCATCATTGGCTTGCTCGATTTCCCCAACGACTCCTATCCACCCGATGAGAACCATGCGGTTTCGCCTCTCTTCCCGCAAGACCGGAACCGCTGGGAGAACTACCAGGCCGCGCGCCATCCGGAATGCTTCGCCAGAATGAACATCATCCAGGCCATCGGCAAATCGGCCTTCAATGCCGGAATGAACGCCGCCTTCCATCAATCCCTGAACCACGCCGGGATCGCCCACCGGTATCTCGAGTTCGACGGCGGCCACGAGTGGTCCGTCGTGGCGAAGGCGATGCCGCATCTCGTCGATTTCGCCCGCCAAGCGGTGCGTTGATGCCTTTCCTGAATACTCACCCAAAACTACCATTCCATGAAATCCACCACTCCACTCCTTGAAGAACAAACCGGTCGCAGTCCCGCTGTGCGGCTTGCCGCGCCGCAGGTGATTTTTTCGGGCGACAATGCTGCCAGCGTCACCCTTGAGCCCGCAGGCGATGGCCTTCATTTCTCCGCTCCGTCAGGTTCCGCAGCGGCGGGGCTGCGTGTTTCTTTCACGCCGAGCGAATCCACCGACGGCGTGGCATTGGAGGTTATCGTCGAATCGGCCGTGGCCCTGCGCGGCGTGCAGGTGGTGCTGCCGCTTGAGCTTGGGTTGGGTTGGAAGAGCTATGTCATCGCGCCGGGTGCGATCTACCATGGCAACCGCTTTGTGGTTTCGCCGCAGCCTTACGCGCCTTATCTGCTGACCGAAGGCGTGACGCCCGACGGCCCGATCGTGGTTGCCGACATCCCACGCCTGAATGCCGATACCGGCTACCGCACCGAGTTGGCCGCCAATGCCTTCGCCATTCCGGCTGCCGGCGTGTTTGATGCGCAGCAGCGGATGGGATGTCTGGTCGGTTTTGACATCGACGGAGACTGGGGTGTGAGCGGCGTGAATCTCGTCACGCTGCCGGGCGATGCGGTGCGGGTGGAACTCTGCCTGCCCGTCATGCGCAAGCGCCGTTATCGTTTCTGCGATTGGGAGGATGTCAGCAACGAGCCGGGCATGGATCTCGAGCCGAGCAAGCCACTGCGTTTCCATGCGCGCCTCATGCCGGTGCCCGCCGAGACGATTCCCGCCTTCATTCATCGGGTGGCACTCCTTGGCGAGACCTGCGTGGGAAACGCGCCACGCCCGCGATCGCTTTCATTCGCCGATGCGGCGGAGCGGATCGAGGCCAAGCAGGATGCCCACAACTGGAATGAGCGAAACGGCTATTACCAGAGTCAGATGGGGGACAAGGGGTGGATCCTTCAGACCGGCTGGGTCGGCGGCGGCGTGACCATGGCCGCGATGGCGATGTCGGAAAATCCCGAGCGCCGTCGCCGCGCAGTGCGCATGCTCGACACCCTTTGCCGCAATGCCGTGACGCCGAGCGGTTATTTCCACGGCATGCACAATGGCGAGCGGTGGTTGAGCTTCGGAGGCAAGCGTCCCGGCTGCCGCGCTTTCTCGCTCATCCGTCGACCGCTCGAGTGCACGCGCGATGTTCTCAAAGTGCTCGAACTTCTGCGCGCGCGCGGTGAGAAAATCGATCCTGTTTGGGAAGCGGCGGCGAAGGGCAACCTCGAGGCGATGGTCGGCACCGCGGAGCGTTTCGGTCATCTCGGTTATACGGTCGATTTCGACACTGGCGATGTGCTCTGGGGCGACAGCGCCTGCGGCAGCTTCGGCATCGAGCCGTTGGTGCGCGGCGCGGCATGGTTCAACGATCCCCGCTACCTCGAGACCGCGCGCAAGTTGGCGGACTACTATGGCACGCATTTCCTCGATCGCGGCTACACCTGCGGCGGGGTGGGGGACGCGCTGATGGCGGCGGATACCGAGAGCAACTACGCGCTGCTGGCCGGGCTGGTGCATCTTCACCGCGCGACCGGCGAAGCGCGTTGGCTCGAGCGCGCCGTGCAAGCTGCCGATCTCTT
>JBJTGE010000123.1:0-12732 GCA_046093785.1 Spartobacteria bacterium | reverse complement strand
AAGGAAGCGATGTCAGTGACCGGATGGCTGAAAACGGGAAGATGCCCGTTGAAATACCAAACCACAGCGTCCCTTTCCTCAAAGGCAAGTTCATTGGTGATCGGCGTGCTGCTGGCGGGAAAAATCGGGAGCTGGATTTGCGGCATGCCGCACTATCGCCAAACCAGAGGAAGTCCTTCAACCCGGTTCATTGAGGTTCCTCGACAGCAGTCCACGCCGCCCAGAGGTCAGGATGTCTGATCCTCTCTGCGCGAACGTGGCATCGGCATCCCTGCACTCATCACATCCGATGCCCACGAAGGCCTCAAAGCCGCTCTCAGAGCCACTCTCAACGCCTCGCCCTGGCAACGCTGCCAGTTCCATCTCCAGCAAAACGCCCAAGCCTACGTTCCAAAAGTCTCCATGCGACAACAAGTCGCCGACGACATCCGATACATCTTCAACGCCCGCAACCGCGCCGAAGCCGATACGCGTCTCAACAAGATCGTTGAAAAGTATTCCCAATCCGCTCCTGATCTCGCTCGTTGGATGGAAAGCGCCATTCCCGAAGGCCTCACCATTTTTGCCTTCCCCGAAAACATCCGCCGCCGCCTGCGCACTTCCAACATGTGCGAAACTCTCAACTCCCAAATCAAACGCCGAACCAGAGTGGCCGGTCTTTTTCCAAACGAAGCCTCCATCCTTCGCCTCGTCTCCGCCATCCTCATGGACATCTCCGAGGAGTGGGAGTCAGGCAAAACCTATCTTCCCCAGATGAATAACAACTAACCTGAATCAACAAAAAACCTTTGGCATCCTTCAGCCAGCCTAACCGAATTTACAGAAAAAATGTTGCTTCGCCGTTTAGGAAAAATTATTGCCCGATTCCACTCGATTATTCGAATATTGGAGATATATCGGAATATCCCGTGAAATTATCGTCCTTCGGCAGAAGCCCGTCATCCAAGGTGATGCCGACCGGGTCTGACCTAAAACGGAGATCAGAAATCACTCAATACCATGATTGTTAAATCCCAGCTTCCTTACGCGGTGGCCCCCGCCGGCGACTGCGCCTCCTCTTCCTCTCCGCTCAACGACCGTTGGTTGGAAGGCGATTTCCGTTTCTTTGACAAGGAGAACCCCACCGCCGCTGCAGAAGCCTTCTTTGAACGCTTCGCCGATTATTTTGAAGGGGCGAAAGACGGCATCGCGGGAATCATGATCAATGTCGGATGGTTTGCCGATGTCGTGCTCGCCTATCCGGGTAGTCTGGATGACGCCGTGCCTCTGGCTGTTTTCAAACCGCTCTTCGGGGAAAATACCGGACTCACGCTTGGCGACGACACCTGGACTTACCGTCAGATCGCCGGGATCGTATCGGCCATTCGCGAGGCGGCGCGAAGACGCCTCGGGCGCGAGGATTTCCGTGTCGGCCTGCTATTGCTCGGCTGGACCTCCATCTACTACGCTCATACGCCTGTCTGGTTCCGGAAACACCCGGAGAGTTTTCGGTGGGGGCGCACCTCGCACCTTGATCCGGCCTGTAAATTTTTGGATTGGGCTTCCAGGCTGCGGCCCGATTCCGCTCATTATGCCGCTTTTCCGGAGGGTATTCCGGGGGGGACTCCCTTGCCGGATTTCTTCGCCGCACAGTGGGCCCGCCTCAGCGCGGACACGGGGTTCGACACGATCAATCTCCGTGACGGCATGCTGGGGCTTTCCAACTACCGGCACGCCTCTCCCGCTTGGGACCCGGAATGCTTCGAGGGGTTTCGCAGGCTCCTCCGCGAAATCAAGCGCCTCTCCCCGCAGACGATGACGATCGGATACTCGGTGGCCGGCAGCGCTCTCTCCGAGTTGCGCTGCCACAGCTTCGACCTCCGGACGCTCGCGAAGGACGGCACGCTTGATGCCTGGATCACCCAGTCCTGGGGCTGCAACTGGATTGAGCAGAAGCGGCAGGAACTGACTCCCGCCATGCAACTCGCGTATATCCTGGGCCATCGAGCCCTGCTCGAGGGAACCGGAGTGAAGCACTATCCGGTCCTCAACATGCTCGATGCCTACGAGTTTCTGACCGTCAAACCATTCTCCGCCCGCTGGCAGGCGGTTCGTTGGGAAATCTGGGCCTACACCCACGCGGCTTTGAACCGCTACTGGGATTCTGAAGGCACCTGGGGTATGCATGAAGGGGCTCCGCTCTCGCTCGCAAGCGGCCTCTATGGTGCGTGGTTCCATGTTCCGGACGGGATGCTCGGCGAGCAGGACTCCGCGATGTTTTCGCGTGAGATAGCCGCAGCCGTCGCCGATGCCCGCTCCCTTGTGGCTGTCGGCGGGCCAAACATGGTGGTGCACGACGAATTTGCGCGGCAACTCAATACCTCTGCCGATCCCCACGCCTACCACGGCGAACACATCGACGAGACCTCCGGGCTTCTCATACGGGCAGGCGTCCCAATTCTCTCCGCGAGCCGGATTCTAGAGCGCGACTACTCGAAAAACACGGCACCGCTCATCCTGCACAATCCGGTCGGCCTGCCGCTTGACTTTGCCGATGCCATGCGGGAATCAACGGTTGCCCTCATCATCGGAACCCCAGCGACCACGACTGGATTCGACGTCCAGAAATGGAATCCAGTCGAATCGCTTGATCCGCTTGGCGACGGAGGCTTCCTCAAAACCGAACTCATGCCGGAGGAAATCTCCAGACTGGCCTCAAGAATAGCCCTCCACGCCGGGCAGCCGCGCATCAATGCTGCCCCCCAAGCCTGTGTCCACTTCCACCATTGGAGAGTCTCCGACGGGTTCCTCAGGATTCTCTTGGGAAACATCGAAGTGGATGCCAAGCCGGCCCGGTTCGATCTGATACTTCCCAAGGCATGGCTGGCGGGGCACGGGATCGATCGACCTATTCTGCGAAATGCCTCAGTTGGTAACACGGAGTGGGCGGCGCAAGACAGGGTGGAAGAGTTTGTCTTCGGCATTGAAATGCCGGCTGAAACCTCGCTGGTTTGCACGCTCCAAAAAGCGTAAACCGGCGGCAATCGAAATGATGAGCGCCACGCAAAACATGTTGCCGTTCCAGGAGCGCACCTTTCCCTTTTGGAGCACGCTCTGGCGCTATTTTCGAAACTCGCGCGGACTCATACTCGCCGCGCTTGCGCTGAACATGGTCTGCGGGCTTGCCATCACAGCGCAGAATGCCGTCCCCAAGTATCTGACAGACTCGGTGCTTCTGGGAAATCTTTCACCGTCGGGCAAAATCCAGGGGACGCTCGGCCTTGTGGCGGCCTACCTCGTGATCTGTCTGGGTGGGCGAATAATCTGCTGGCACCTCAGCATGCGACTCTTCGCACGCGCCTGCACACGGGCGCTCGCCCGCATCCGCACCGATTTTTTCCAGCATGTGAACTTCCTCTGCCTGCGTTTCCACGAGCAAAAACAATCAGGCGAACTCTTGAGCTACCTCTTCGGCAGTCCGCTTGGCGGCGTTCAACAATTTCTTTTCCAGTTTGTCCTCATCGTTCCCTTCGTGGTCTTCACCCTGCTCTCGACGCTCGTGCTGGTTTTTTCATGGAATCCGATTCTGGCCGCAGTCCTCTTCGGAGGGCTTTTGCTCAACGCCTGGATTTCCCCTGAATCCACAAAGCAAATTCGTCAACTCAACGAATCCTTCCAAAAACTCGAAAGCTCCGTCTCCGGGAGAGCCTCCGAATTGCTCCGGGGCCAGAAGGCCGTCAAGATTCTTGGAGCCGAGGAGAGCGTGGTCGAGCGTTTCCGGCAGGATGCGGCCGACATCGGCAGCAAGTCCTACGAGGTTCAAGTGCGGAGCCACTTGCTGAGCATGAAAAGCGAGATCATCCAGGTGCTTGTTTTCTGCGCCTTGGCCTTGGCCGGAACCGTTCTTTTCGTGCAGGGGCGGGTGCAGGTCGGCGAGGTTGTTGCCACACTGGCCTCCCATGCCGCGATTTCCCCTCTCGTCTCAAGCCTCTTCCAATGCGCCTTGGCACTCGGAGTTGCCCATGCCGGGCTGAACCGGATCGAGTCGGTCCTTGCCCACAAAACCTCCACGCCGGAACTCCCCGCCACGGAAGTTGGAATTCCGGAACGGCCGGGGCTGGAACTCCGGGATCTTGTCTTTGCCTACCAGGACAAGCCGGTCATCCGCGGCATCTCGCTGAAGGTTCCCCATGGCCAGAAGGTCGCTTTTGTGGGCCACTCCGGGTGCGGAAAAAGCACCATCGTCTCGCTCATGCTGCGCCTCTACGACCCGGGATCCGGCACCGTCCTTTTGGGCGGCATCGACCTGCGCGACCTCTCTCTGCAGGCTGTGAGACGGCATTTCGGCGTCGTCCCGCAGGAGACATTCCTCTTTCACGCGAGCGTGAGGGAAAACATCCTCCTCGCAAATCCGGATGCCAGTGACCGGGAAATCGTGTCCGCCCTCGAGCGCGCGAACGCCTGGGAGTTTGTCCGAAACCTTCCCGACTCGATCCACACGATACTTGGTGAGGGGGGCGCGACCCTCTCGGGTGGGCAACGCCAGCGGATCGGGATTGCAAGGGCCCTCGTGCAGCGCCCCCCGATTTTTATTTTTGACGAGGCGACCTCGGCACTCGACTCCACCTCGGAGAGCCTCATCACGGAGACCCTCACGCACGCGCTGCGGGAGAACACGGCATTCGTCATCGCCCACCGCCTTTCGACGATCCGCTTCTGCGACCGCGTGGTTGTCTTCGATCATGGCAGAATTGTGCAGGACGGCACCTACCCCGAACTCGCGTCGAGTCATGGCCACTTCCGGCAACTGCTGGATGCCCAAAACGGAGGCCTCATTTCATGAATTGGAAATACCACGAATTCACCGATCGCCCGCTCTCGGACTCCTGCTGGAGCGTGCAAACCGGCCCCGACGGCAGAATCTACATCGCCTGTTGCACCGAGCATACGGGCGGTGAAACGGCGACCGTCGTTCGCTTGGATGAAACGACCGACTCGCTGGAATACCTCTTCGATCTGGACGAGGTCACCGGCGACCTCCGCGACAGCGGCCGGGCCACGCAGTGCAAGATTCACTACAGCTTCGTCCCGGACCGCGAAAAAGGTCTCATCCACGCCGCCACCCACCTCAGCGGTCCACCCAAGGGCGAAACCTCCTATAACCCGTGGGCCTCTTGGAACGATCCGGCACGCGCTTTCCGCGGCGCCTTTCTGATCAGTTACGACACCGCCGCAAATGTCGTGACGGAATCCCGCCTCATGATCCCGAAGGAAGGGTGCCGCTGCCTCGCCCTTGATGAGCAGCGCCGCGTTCTCTATGCCGTCACCTACCCGCGCGATCACTTTGTTTCCTACGATCTCGCGTCGGGACGCCTCACCGACCACGGGCGCATCGGATCGATAAACACCCAGTGCATTTTTCTCGATCCGCTTGGGAGGGCTTATCTGTTCGACGACTCGGGGCGCATGTTGCGTTTTGATCCCGAGCGCCAGCGCCTCGAGGAGTTGCCGCATTTCTTTCCCCGCGCCGTTTACCAATCCGCGTGGCACGGCGTTCTCTACGATGCCGTGGCTGACCCGCGAAGCGGTGCCGTTTACATGGTTCCCTGGAAGGGGCATCCGCATCTGGCACGCTTCTGGCCGATGGATGGGACGGAGGGAAGACTGGAAGACCTCGGACCAATCACCCAGGATCGCGATCCCCGGGAGGTCATGTCCGTCAACCTCGACCATGTCGGCGCCCTCGTGTGGGGAGCTGATGAAAAACTTCACCTCGTGAAGGCCGAATGGAGTTGCAAGCCTTCGAAGGCGGACTCCAAAGACACGACCAGTTCGATGCTCATGCGCTTTGATCCCGCCAAAAGCACCTGGGAGAGGCTGGGTCCCCTTTTCAGCGACATCGGTTCCGATCACTATGTCTCACGGGGCGCGCTCAGCGCCCGGGGGAGCATGGTCTTCGGAAAAATCATGGCCTGCCCTGCCGGTGTCTACCGGGTCACCCTGCCGGATCACCCGCGAAGCGTGCGGCCCTGGCAGTATTTGCGCTTATGGGGATAGACACTCCACCACCCGTCAACGGCGACTTTGTCAACGAGGGAACCTTCCTTGCGATACCTCCGTGCTTCCCCGGCGTCTCGCTGCCGCCCCCGGCCGACGAGACCCGTGCGCACCGCCTCTTCCACTCCGCTTCCAGAAGGGATGTCTTTGCGGCCACCCGCGGGCCGGTGCCCCGTCTCCTGCAATTCCGCCTCAAGGAATCCTGCGGCTATGCGCTGAATCTCGGAACTCCTCAGGGTGCGTCGGAGATCACGGCGCTACTTTCCCATGCCATGCCGGATCACGAGATGCTTCATGTCGCATGCGCTGGCGCTGCGGGTGCGTCCATTCACCGCTCCTGGTCCGCAGTTCTGGGCCCCGGTGTTCAGGAGTGGCATGTTCATGCTTGGCCCTTCACGGAGGTTCTTACACTTCCAGTCGCTTCCATTGATGGAATGGTTGAATGCGGGACGCGGGTTTTCGCCTGGGGAGGAGGAGCGGGTTTCTTCCTGCATCGCGAGGGTGCGGGACTTGCGCTGGAAAAAACCATGACTCTTGGCGCAGTGCACACGGTTTTGAAAATCGACGGCACCGACCATTTGCTCGGCCCCGAATGGGAGATTGCGCCGATCCTCTGGGATCGCATGGAAATCGCCCCTGTTCGAAAGCTCTCCATCCCGGCGACGGCTCCGCAGGTTCTCCGCTCCTTTCCCGGAGGGTTTGTATTTGCCGACAGCGGAGGCCGGATTTTTGAATGGTGCGGTGGAGTTCCCGGCGAACGCGGACGGATTCCACTCGCTCCGGTGCACGCGCTTTGCCGCTTGCGCGACGGACGCATCTTCGCTTCCGCAGGCTCGGACATAGCGCATTGGTATGTGATCGAAAGGGAGGAGGAATGGGCCCGCGACCTCGGAGTCCCCGTCTCCACACTCACAGCGCGCCGCTACGGCCTCCATTTTTCGGATTTGCTCGAGGGCTCCGATGGCGAGATTCTTGCTGCCGAGGACGACCGCAACGGACATCTCTGGATTTACTTCCCTCCGCTGCAGCAATAACAAGCAACAGGCGTTCCGATCGGCCGGAAAAACGAATGCGTTAGTCGTGAAAAACGGTTTTTTGATTTTCGCCACGGTTTCCTTGGCGCGGGGAAATTGCGATGATTAGTCGCTGGCAGGTGGGACGGAAAAAATTCAGTCGTCAAAAAAAACGCAACTTTTCGAATCCCTTCGAGTTTGAGAAGCTGAACAATGAATCCCTTTGCAATACTCATCCCCGCTCCTTGTTTTTCAAAAATTGCGACCCTGTTTCCCGTTTCTCTTGCTCCATCTATATATTTCCAATAAACAGTCCGGTTACCTTGCCCTTCAATCCAAGCACTGAGTTTGAGACGATCCATTTCCACCATGCCATACAAGCAACAAAAAACCTCCTGCGCCCTGAATCTGAAAATCCATATGAAAAAAACACTCCTCCAAAAACCACTCGTCCTTTCCCTTCTTCCACTCGTGTTTGCCGCGTTTTCCAGCGTTTCAGCGCAAGCCCAAGAGTTCGCTCCCGAGGCCCATTACGGCGAAAATTGGACGCCTGACGATTTGCTCGGGGATATAAAGCCGGCTCCCGTTGCAAAGCCGGTCGCTGCCACGACCCCGGCCGCTTCGGCTCCGGCAAAGAAGGGCAGCGGCGCTGAGGAGGACCTGCGCCAGTGGGTCACGATGGGCTACCTCGATCCATCCGGCCGGCCGCTGCCGCTTACGGGAAATTGGATGTGCGATCTCCCCAAGCCGTCGAAAGAACCCGGGGAGTCTACTTTGGGCTGGGATCTGGCTTACTTCATCGAATTGATCAAGCAGGGCCACCATGTCATTCCGATTTTCACAGATACAAGCAGTGTGGCCACCAGGGCCTACGCTGTTCAGGATGGTGCGGGGAAGGCCACTGAAGACAAAGGCGATATCGACGACTTGGAAGCCGGGGATGCAGCAAATGGCAAAAAAAAGGCCAAAAAAGGCAAACAAAATCCCCGGAAAAATGCCGATGAGCTCCTTGAAAAATACCGTCCTCTTTTGGAGTTTTGCCGCGACCACAAGTTGCCAATTGCTTTTAGGGGTTGGAACTACGGTCACTACCCGTTCAACCTTCAGCGGATCAGGAGCCAAATGACGGGGCAGCCTCTCACGGCGGAAAATGATCCGCGCCTTCTGGTCAATGGCAAGGACGACGGGACAAACCACCCCAAGATGGATCCCTGCGGGCCGGTCGAGTTGTGGCAGGAATTTGGCACATTCTGGTTCGACAATCCTTTAATGCGGGCTGTCCAGGAAATTTATCCCGATCCGCCCCTGGTGATCTTTTTGGACAACAACGAAGGCGGAAAATCCGCTCTGGCCGATCCGAAATCCGACCGGTTTTTGGCCAAGTATGGCCCTGGCCCCCACGATCAGGATTTTCTGAGAAAGGTGGCCTCCGAGGGCTACGCCGAGCGTTACCAGGCGATGTTCGACGCGGCCCGGGCGGCCTGCATCACGCCCGCATGGAAAAACAACATTCGTTTTATCGCCTACAACAACCTCATGCCGCCGCACGATGGCGGCATGCCGGAGTATTACGACAACGACTGGCAACCCAACAAAACCGACTTCGCCCCCGACGGCCTGCAGTCAGACGCGATGAACATGTGGGTGACCCAAGCCAAGGTTCTCAAGGCGAACCCATCCTTCTTCTGGTCATCCATTTTTTGGGATGGCGGAGACTACATGGCGCAAATCTGGAGGGCGCGCGGCCAAGGAAAGACAACGCCGGCCAAGCCGTTCCAATACGCCAGCGAGGGGCAGCGCTGGGATTTCAACCGCTACGAGGGGGTCTCGCAGTTTGGCTTGTGGGTTATGCGTCCGAAACTTTATCTCGAATTCCGGGGCAATCCCTCCCGCAACGCCTATCTCGACGCTGCGTGGCAGCGCACGCTGACCATCGTTGACCGACCGTGGAGCAATCCCGTGCTGCGGGATTTCTGGCGCTTCGGAACATTGGTGCCCAATCGCTTCGAAACGCCAGGCCGCCAGCCTGGAAAAAATTGGACCGAGGAGCAAATCAAGCGTTGGAGAGCGGATGATCGCTGGTTTCTTTTGACCTGCGACGCCAACCCTCCACGCGGAGCCTGGGTTCCGGAAGCCGATTTGCGTGCCAATACACTCGCCGAGTCGGTTGCTCCGTATGAAGAAGGCACGGACCCATGGGAGAATGCGACCCTGCGGGTCTTTTCCGTGGCCCTGGTAAAAGGAAAAGAACCAAACCGCAGTTGGCTGATCTACGCCCACGCGCCCCTGGGAGCGGTGGCCAACACCAAGGTTCAGCTCCCTGGGTTCGGCGATGCGAAGCTCGACTGCGTGCCGGTGAGCGGATCGTTTTTTGTCGTCAACGAGAGCGACCGTTCGGTGAAAACCCTCATCGCGGGCGGCCCCGCCGAAATTGCGATGAGCGTGAAGGACAAACATGTTCCGTCACGAAGCGAGGTTGTTGTGACCGCCGAGGTCACTTGCCCGCCGGCGGATGCATTAACCGGTTTCGTGTGGTCCTGGGGCGAGGACAAGGAGATCAAACAAGACAAACTTCAACCCGTAAAAATCTCCTTCTCGAAGGACGGCCCCCATGTCGTAACCGTCACCGGCACCACCAAGAGTGGTCAAAAACTGGTGGGCCAGCAGGAAGTCTTTGTCGGCCCCAAGCCAGACAAGGAAATCCTCTACGACCTTCCCTTGACGCACATCCTCGAGTGGAAGGGGCCTTGGGCCTGGACAGGTCAGCAGGGCGAAACCGTCACCACATACAGCCAACTGCCGAATGCCGGAACCAAGGCCCGTGCGATCGTGGCCGGCGGAGCAATCGTTACCGACCCCGAGCGCGGACCGGTGTTGGAATTCACCGGAGACGCGATGCTCGGCGGCACCGGCTTGGGAGGCAGAGCGTCTAACGAGGGCGTCTGGCTGGTCGCGGACAATGATACGGTTATGGATAAAAAAGGAGCTCCCAACCGGACGGTCTCCTTCCGCTTCAAGGCCGCCGATACGCAGGCCAAGCAAGTCCTTTATGCCGAGGGTTCGCATGTGTGGGGAACAAATATCCACCTTTCCGAAGGCAAGCTGCATGCCGGATCCTGGTGCGGCAAGGATACGGTGGCAAACTGGATCACATCAGGCGAAGTGCAGCCGGACAAATGGTATCAGGTAACGCTGCTTCTCCAAGACGCCACTGGCAAGCTCGAGGACGGCAAACTCAGCCTCTATCTGGACGGCGTTCTGGTTGGCAAAACGGCTGCTGCCCGGATTCCGCAGAGCTTTGTCCCTCCTCGGCTTGCAGCGAACCTGATAGATGCGAAGAAAACTCCCTTGACCCGCTTTCCTGAAGGCAAAATTCCGCCCGGCGCGTTCAAGGGACGATTGAGTGATTTCAAATTTCAGAACAAGGCCGAAGTTCCCCAAGCTTCGCACTGAATCAAAATGGATAAACGACTGGAATCGGAGTTTTCCCGAAGGACATTTTTGAAAACCGGCGTTGCCGCCGCATTGTGCACGGCGCTGCCCCGCTGGCTGCCGGCGGCAGATGCTGCTACCCGCCCGAATATTCTGCTGATCATCGCCGACGACTGGGGCTGGGGCTACTCGTCCATTCTTGGCGACCCGGTCTTGCAAACTCCCAACTTCGACCGTGTGGCCAAAGAGGGGGCTCTGCTTCGCAACGCTTATTGCGCGGCACCTTCTTGCACACCGAGCCGGGCCTCCATTCTCACCGGTCAAGAACCCTACCGCCTGGGGGAGGGGGTGCACCTGGGTGGATACTTGGAGCCGAAACACCAAGTTTATCCCGATCTCCTGGAAAAAGCCGGCTATGCCGTCGGCATGGACTCCAAGGGGTGGGCACCGGGAGATCCCGAGGCCAGCGGGCGCTCCCGCAATCCGGCCGGGCCGAAGTTCGGGAACTTTGAGGAATTCCTCCAAACCCTCAAAACGGGCCAACCATTTTGCTACTGGTCCGGTGTTTACCACCCCCACCGTCCATGGGATCAGGCAGCATATAAAGATGCAGTCGATCCCTCCAAAATACCTGTTCCCGCCTTCCTTCCCGATTCGCCAGAAGTCCGCGAGGATCTCGCCCAATACTATGGGGAAATCCTGGCTCTGGACGCCCAGATAGGACGCCTGCTCAAGACCTTGGAAGAAACCTCCCAGCTCGACAATACGATGGTGGTCATTACCAGCGACAACGGCATGCCGTTTCCCGGCGCCAAGTTGAACCTCTATGACAGCGGAACGCGCATGCCAACGGCCGCGCGCTGGCCTGGCAAAATTCCCGCCGGCCAAGTGCTCGATCCCTTCGTGAACCTCACCGATTTGGCCCCCACATTTCTTGCGGCCGCCGGACTACCCGCTCCTTCGGAAATGACCGGTGTCAACCTGCTGCCGCTTTTGGAATCCGGCCAAGGCGGTCGCGATTTTGTCGTCACAGCCCGGGAACGGCACAACAAATCCGTCTTCCCGGCCCGCGCCATCCGCAATGCCGACTTTCTTTACATTCGTAATGCCAACACTTCCCTCACAACCGGTCTCGGGGATGTCGGCCCCACCACCGTTTACTTCGAGGCAAACCCCGGCAACCCCAAAGTCAAGGAACTGCTCTCGCGAGCCGGAGCCGGGCCGCGTCCGCCCGAGGAACTCTACGAGGTGCGCAAGGATCCCGATCAACTCCGCAACCTTGCCGAAGACCCTGCTTATGCAGACATCAAAACTTGCATGGCCAATCAATTGCAGGAATACCTGCTGGCCACCGGCGACCCGCGCGCGGCCGGACAAGGCGAGTTTTTCGACAATCATCCCAACCGCATCAAACCCCGTCAAAAGAAAATCCAGTAAATACAAAACGAACAATGATGATTAAAAAAAACCTGATAGTGGCAACGCTCGGCTTGGCACTGAATGGAGTTTTCGTCGGCGCAGCGGATATTCCAACGGCCGAGTCCGCCTTCAAGGACGCCCAAGCCGCGGAAAACAAAGCGAAAAAAGCGATCGGCGACTTTTCACGAACCGCCAAGGAACCTGCCGAACTCGTCGCCTTGCAGGCGAGAGCGATCGAAGTCGAGGCGGAGATCAAGGCGCTCCAAAACAGCCGCGAGGAAAAGTGCAAAGGTGATCCCGCCTGGACCATCAACGCCGCCGAGATCAAAAAGGCCAAGGCGGCGCTGGCGGATTTGAAAAAAGATGGAAAAGCGGAATCGCCCGAGGCAGAAAAACTCGCAGCCACCTTGAAGGATCTGGCCAAGCAGAAAGCCCGAATCGAGAGATCACACGCCGATCCGCGACTCAAGGCACTGCAATCTGAAAATACGGAGTTGCTCGCAAAAATGTTCGCTCTTGCCGTGACCAAATCCCCTGCGGCCAAGCCGCTGGTGGATACCTACAGCGCAGCTATCGAGGCCAGCGAGAAAGCGCGCAAGGCGCTGGCCGATGCGCAGGGCAAGGTCCTGCCGGTTGACTACATTGCATCTTACGAGCCCAAGCCTTTTTTTAAGCCCGGTCACACCCTGCCGCCGCTCACGCGGTTTGGCTGGAAATCCCCCTTTGCCTCCCGCAAGTTGTTCGCGCAGGATTGGGGGTATGCGGTGGAATTTGGCGGCTACGCCAGTGAGGCATCTGTGGATCAGGTGGACAATCCCTTCAGCGACGAGGC
>JBJTGE010000122.1:0-10583 GCA_046093785.1 Spartobacteria bacterium | reverse complement strand
CCCCCCCGCGGCGGTATTGAGATTCACTTTGCTGGTTTCGTCATCGGTCCAGTAGGCCACGCGGGCGACGATGGGGTTGGCTGCACTGGCACCGGAGATGGTGGCGGTGTTGCCGCTTGCGGAGGAGGGGTAGGCCATGGTGCCGTTTTGGAGCACATAGAGCCACTGGACTGGCATGGGAATCGTGTTGGTGAAGCTGCCGCTGGTTGCGGTGGGTGCGCCGGAAACAGTGTAGCCGCGTGGGGCGGTGGGGCCTGTGGTGGGAGGATAGGCAATGGGGTAGCGGAAGCGGGTCGTATCCGAGGGTGCCGTCGAACTTGGAACCGGCGCGTTCAGGTCGGTGAATTCGGCTGCTTTGGAGAACCAGTCCGAGGGAACGGAGTCTGCGGCATCTCCGGAAACGCGTGGATCGCTCCACGAGTAGAGCTTGTAGGACATGGCGGCATTCGAGCTGCTGCCGTAGGTGCGGATCATGCCGGGCTGGGAGGCCCAGGTGGAGCGGCTGGCCGGGGAGTTCGCGCCATTCGTAGTGGTGGCGTCTTTGATTTGGCCCATGACCAGATTCACGCAGGTGTCGGAAAGCTCGGTGAGGCCTTGGGAGTTTTTGAAGTGGGAGGCGCTCTGGAGTTCTGTATTGGCTGTCATGAAGAGCGAGACGGCCAGGCCTGTGATGAGCAGGAGGAGGGTGAGCGTGACAACGAGGGCCGCGCCGGATTGGGACTTCGGGTGGAGAGGGGGAGGGGTCAGTTGGTGGTCCATTTGGCGGCGCGGATTGGGATTTCGGAGCGGAAAATGCGGTAGTTGAGACGCTTTGCGGAAAGGTTGGAAGAGATGGTGTCGAGGCCTGTTTTCAGATTGGCAGGGCTGGTGAAAACCGAGGCGGGATCGAAGCCCAGACCGTTGGTGGGCTCGGTCGAGCCGTTTTCAATACGCTTGGCGGAGGATTCATCGAGAACGACCATGATGACCTGAACGACGGGAGGAAGTTGGTGGTGGTTGGGCGGCTGCGCCCCGTTGCTCCATGCCATGCGGGTATCGTAGCTGAAGCCGGGGGCGAGGATTGCGGTGGCAGACTCGCGGTCGGAGAGTTGGGGCAGAACGGCAAAGGCGATGACATTGTCCGCGATGGGAAAGATGTTGGTGGAAGGGGTGGCATTCACAGGAGTGGTGAACCAGCCGTTCGGGTAGTGGGCGTTGTTCGTATTCATCACCATGAGTTCCTCGGTGGGCTGGAGGAATTGCATCAACCGGTAGCGGTGGGAATTCGTAGCTCCGGCGGGTGCGAGCGAGTTTGTGGTGAAGCGCACAAAGTAACCGATGCCGTTGAGCTGCCCGGAGGAGTAGTCGTTTGTGTTGTTGCTCTCGTAGTCGAAGGGCGCGGTCATGAAAACCGCGCCGCCTTTCTGGTCGTTGACGAGGTTTGTTCCTGTGATGAAGTGAAGATCCGAGCGGCGACCGTAAACAGCCGGAACGAAAGTGAGACTGCCCGAGGCGCGATTGCTGCGATTCGCATCGTAGTAATCCTGATAGGTATTGAGCGTGGCGGCGGAGATGCTGCGGGTCATGGATTCAAAGGCCGCACGGGCGGATGCAAAGGCCTTTGTGCGGTCGGTATTGCGCCGCCACGCGTCGCTGGTGGACTGCAGGACGCCGAGCATCAATACAACAATGATGGCCAGGATCGACATGGCCACGAGCAACTCAAGAATGGTGAATCCGTTCGCAAAACCCCGCCACAAGGCCAAGCGGCGCGCGTGTTTTTTAAAAAACAGGAACGGGTCAGGGGTCATTCGCTGAAAGTATATACGCTGTATAGGGTCATTCAACGGAAAAAATGGAAAACCACTGTTCCGGCGGGTTGGGGCAGAATCATGGATGGCAGAATCATTTTTGGGAAGGTGGCGCGCTGCGGCGCGGGGTCTGTGGCGGGTGTCTACGACTGCCGGGAAAGGTGGGGATTTCAGAACCCGCAATCGTGGCACCGGGAATAATTCCTGCGCCGCTTGAGATATGGTATTTCTGGACGACTCTTCAGATTGGCCAAAAGGGTGGGGGGAGTTGCTTCCTGTCCGGAGAGGAGGCGGGTTGGAACGGGCGCGCCGCATTTTAGAAATCTTAATGCCACCGGCCTCTGGTATGGACTCTATTTTTCCCAAGCCACCCGAAACCGGAAGCGGGCATCGTCTTCATACCACATCGGGAAATTTGTGCCCCAGGTGTTGTTGAGGAGGTTGAAGTGGACGCCGTGTTTTGATGGCTCGGGTTGGTTGTTGTGGAAGTCCAGCAACGAGGGTTTGCCGGGGGCGACGAGTCCGGCATCGGAGCTTTCGATGTGCCATTTTCCAGTGGAATCCTCCACGGAAACCCCTCGCTCGATGAGGTGAAGGTGGCGGCTGCCGTTGGCCACGACATCGTTGACTTCCACCGGGCCGCCGAGCTTGTGGAGGTGCCATTTTGCCTTTTTCGACACGGGCGGGAGAAATGAAAACCACAGCGCCTCGGGAATGCGGCAGGCGGGTTTGTCGAGCCAGTGCAGGTCGAAGCCCAATGATCCATCGGGCTCGATGGAAACCGTCGTGCGGAGTTTCGCCGGAGCGCCGAATTCCTTGACCGCTTCCGCAGGCAGCGAGGACTCGATGAGCAGGCGGGTGTTGTCCCTCGAGGCCAGCACGCGTTCCACGGCGGGCTTCCACGACCGTCCGCGCTTGAGCACGCGCTCGAGGCCGGGCTTGCCGAAATCGAAGGGTGCCCAGATGCCGTTGCGCTCGGCATCCGTGAGGTATTGGCGCTGGTGTCTCGCGTAGTCGGACGATCCGAAGACCTGGTATGTGAACGCGCCAAGAAACGCCTTGGCGGCGCCGGGCAGCAGCAGTGCGCCATCGGCGCGCAGGCCGGGTGTGAACTTGCCCCAACCGAGTCGCGCCTTGGCGGTGGATACGGCTTTCAAGCCCGCTCGAGGGATGCTGCGCGGCGGGTGCATCCCGGCGACAGCGGCCAGGGCGGCCGGCGCGAGGGTTTTCTTCGGCAAGAGGGCGATCGCGCGGTGCACATACTCGCGCTGTTCCTGCCAGGAGGCCTCCATGCGTTGGAAGTCCGGGCGCTTTCTGGCTTGCCGGAATTCTTGTTTGATGTAGCAGGTCTCGATCTTGGTGAGTGGCTTGCCATTCGACATCCAGGTTTTTTCATCCAGCCCCCAGGTGTGCTCCATGCCGAGAAGCAGATTGTCATCAAAGGCAATGCCCATGCGGCTCGAGGGATCAAATTTCCCGTCACGAACCCATTCGCGGCGCAAGCGTGAGAGGCCGCGCAGGGCGGCGAGTTTCCAGGCATCCGACCCGTAGCCGTGAATCCATGTGTCGCCAATCTCGGAGCCCACCACGGGGAGTTTTTTGCGGATGCTTTCAACGGCCGCGGCCATCTCCTCGAGTGTGGATCCGCGCAGCGAGGCGCGGGGAAAACGGCGGCGTATGTCTTCAAACAACTCGCCGAGACTCTTCGCGGGCGGTGGTCCCGAGTTGTCACCCGTCATGGCCACGATGTAGGCGCTCTTCTGTCCCGGGATGTGGCGTATGCCTCCGTAGCTGTCTTCGTAGCATACCAGCAGTTCGGCCCCCGAGGGGTGTTGCCAACGGAAGAGGGGAGGCACGGCCGGTGGTGTTGAAGCGGGATTCACCCCGATGTGCAAAAACTTGACTCCTGCCGCAGCCAGGCCCGGAATAATGCCGCGTGTGTGGCCGGGCACATCCGTCATTTTGGCTGCGATCGTCCGCACGCCGAATCGCTCATCGAGGCGCTTGGACACGGCGAGCGCGGCCTCCAGCAGCGACTCGTCGAGAATTTCGCTCTGAAAGGTGAAAGGCAGCGCGTGCCAGCGGATCAGGCCCAGGCGGATCGCCTCCTCGAAGTCGCGCAACTCGCGGCCCTTCGCATACTCCAGATATTTCGTCACCAGCCAGCTTCCCGTGGTCCATACAAAGCGCTCGCCGGAATTCTCCTTGCCGGTCCCCTCTTTCATTTCCAGCGCCCTTCTGGTCGCCTCCGGCATGAATTCCGTCATATATCTGCGATAGACCTTCTCCGCAAAATCCGTGAACCCGAGGTCCAAATGGGTCTTAAAAATCACTCCCACTTCGCGCGTTGATGTGTCTGGCTTGGCGTGGGAGCCGGGAAGGCTGTTTGTAATCATTCTGCTGCATACTTCCTGCAAGAGGGCCTCCCTGCAAGCCAATTCGCGGTCAGTGTCCGGTTGTTCTGGAGGGGAATCGCAGGAATCCGGATTTTGGAAATGGGTAATAATATCCTTGCCATATACCATGGGCTGTTTGAAAATTGTGCCGTGACCTTCAAGATTTGCATGGCAGGTTCTAATCGTATTTCGAGGGCCGCAGGCGGTGCGGCGGCGGAGGGGGCAATCGGGCTTGGCCTGGCTCTATGAAGCCGAATATCGTCTTTTTTTTCACTGACGATCAGCGTTTTGACACGATCGCGGCGCTGGGAAATCCGCAAATCCGCACGCCGCACATGGATGGGCTGGTGGCGCGGGGCACGGCCTTCACGCATGCGTTCATTCCGGGCGGCACGGTGGGAGCGGTGTGCATGCCGAGCCGGGCGATGCTGAACACCGGGCGGACGCTCTTCCATATCGAAGGCGCGGGGGCGTCGATTCCATGCGAACACACCACGCTGGGCGAGGCCCTGCGCGGCGCGGGCTATGAAACCTTCGGCACCGGCAAGTGGCACAACGGGACGGAGTCGTTCCACCGCTCGTTCTCCTCGGGCGGGGAAATCTTTTTTGGAGGGATGGCCGACCACTGGAATGTGCCGGTCTTCGAATTCGATCCGGCGGGCAAATACGACAAGCGCTGCCTCTATGTGGAAAATCCCACGGGCTCGAACAGGACGGCGGAGCGGTTCTGCGACCATATTCATGCCGGGAGGCACTCCACGGACATCATCAGCGAGACAGGAATCCGTTTCCTGCAGGGGCATCCGGCCGGGCGGCCGTATTTTCTCCAACTCTCGTTCCTCGCACCGCACGATCCGCGCACGATGCCGGAGGAATTCCTCAAGATGTATGATCCCGCCGGGATCGAGTTGCCGGCGAACTTCATGGAGCGGCATCCGTTCGACAACGGGGAAATGAAGGTCAGGGACGAATTGTTGGCGGGTTTTCCGAGGGACGGGGCCGAGATTCGGCGGCATCTGGCCGACTACTACGCGATGATCACGCATCTGGACGACCGGATTGGCCAAGTGATTGCGGCCGTGCGGGCGCGCGGGGAGCTTGACAACACGATCTTTGTCCTCTGCGGCGACAACGGTCTGGCCCTCGGGCAGCACGGGCTGATGGGCAAGCAGAGTCTTTACGACCACAGCCTTCGTGTGCCGATGGTCTTGTGCGGGCCGGGCATTGCCGCCGGCAAGACCAGCGATGCCTTGGTTTATTTGTTGGATCTTTTTCCCACGCTTTGCGGGCTGACGGGCACGCCGGTGCCCGCCTCGGTCGAGGGGCGGAGCCTGCTCGCAAGTCCCCGCGACGCGCTCTACCTCGCCTATGCGGGCAAGCATCGCGGCGTCCGCACCCGGCGGCACAAGCTCATCGAGTATGTGGTGAACGGGCGCCACGCGATGACCCAGGTGTTCGACATGGTCTCCGATCCGCTGGAGACCCGGAATCTCGCTTGCGATGCGGAATTGCTCGAGTCGCTTCGGGGGGAGTTGTTCCGCCTGCGCGACGAGTGGGGCGACCGGGATTCCAGCTGGGGGCAGGAGTTTTGGAAGGGATACGCCTCATGAGTTCGTTGCCCTCCCCCGAATAAAAAATCTATGCAAGACATCACAATCGAAAACAACATCATCCACCGCCACCACGCCAAGGAAACCCACCGGGTCGAGGCCTGGGGCAGGAACAGCGTCCGCGTGCGCATCAGCATGAATCCGGATTTCAGCGACAGGCTCAGCGTTTTGCTGCCGCCCGCGCCGACTGAAGTGGAGACCACGGAATCGGAGAAACTGGTCACTCTTCGCAACGGCAAGCTGCTTGTTGAAATGGATATCACGGGCCGGTTGATTTTCCGCCATGCGGAAACCGGGCGGCTGTTGTTTGACGAGGTGAGGCTGAACAATCCGAGCCGTCACCGCCTCGGCCGGCAATTCCGCCCTCTCGGCAGCCGCGAATTCGCCACGAGCCTCGAATTCTATTCCCACCGGGGCGAGCGCTTCTACGGGCTGGGTGAGCATGCCAACGGGTTGCTCGACCAGAAGGGGTGCGTCCACGAGTTGCTCCACCACAACACGAACTTCAATGTGCCCTTCGCCGTCTCCAACCGCATGTATGGATTTTTCTGGAATTGTCCGGCTGTGGGAACGGTGGAGCTGGCAGCCAACAGGACGCGGTGGACGGCCGACCGCGCGGAGCAGATCGATTACTGGGTCACGGCAGGGGATTCCTATGCCGAGATCATGGAGTGTTACGCCGAGGCGACGGGCAAGCCGCCCATGTTGCCGGAATGGGCGGCGGGTTTCTGGCAGTCGAAGCTTCGCTACAAGACGCAGCAGGAGGTGCTGGAAGTCGCCCGCGAGCATGTCTCCCGCGGTCTGCCGTTGGATGTGATCGTGATCGATTTCATGCATTGGACGCACAACGGGGAGTGGAAAATGGACCTGGAAGCCTTCCCCGATCTCCGGGCGTTGAACAAGGAACTGGCCGGCATGGGAATCCGGACGCTGATATCCTTCCATCCTTTCGTCTCCCGGTTCAGCGAAACATACCAACCCCTTCTTGCGGGCGGAATGCTCATCCAGAACGAGCGCAGCGGCAACAACTGGCAGACCGATATGCCGGATCGCCCCGGCGAGAGGCCCTCGGCGGCCTATGTCATCGACTCGACGAATCCGGCCACGCGCAACTATGTCTGGGAGCGGGCGAAAGCGGGATACTTCGACTTCGGGACAAAAGTCTTCTGGCTGGATTCGACCGAGCCCGGAACCTACAACTACCCGGACCAGTTGCGGTTCCACCTGGGCAATGGCGAGGCGATGATCTCGCTCTTTCCCTACTGCCATGCGATGGGTTTTCATGAGGGTCTTCGCGCCGCCGGAGAAACGGAAATCTTCACCCTTTGCCGGGCGGCCTACGCGGGCTCCCAGCGCTTTGGCGCGGCGGTCTGGTCGGGCGACATCGACGCCACCTTCGAGGAATTCCGCAACCAGATCACGGCTGGTCTGAATGTCTCGATGTCCGGCATCCCGTGGTGGCACACGGATACCGGGGGCTTCAACCGCCACAAGGCGGACGAGAAAATCCATGCGGAACTGCTGGTGCGCTGGTTCCAATATTCGGTCTTCACCCCCATCCTCCGCAGGCATGGCAACGACTATGACACCGAGATTTGGAAGGAGAGTCCGGAGGTCTCAGCGATTTTGAAGGATTACCTGCTGTTGCGCTACCGCCTCAGGCCCTACATCCTCGAGCAGATGCGCCTCGCCCACGAGAAGGGCACGCCGCCGATGCGTCCGATGTTCTTTGATTTCCCGAACGACGAAAAAGCCTACGAACCGGAAGACGCATTCCTCCTCGGCCCGGATCTGCTGGTGGCACCGGTAGGCGAGCAGGGCGCGCTCAGCCGCGATGTGTATCTTCCGGAAGGCGCGCGCTGGGTGAATGTCTGGACCGGAGAAGAGATCGAGGGTGGGAGGAGCGTTTGCGCCGATGCTCCCTTGAACCGCATACCGGTCTTTGCACGCTCCGGAAGCGAGGTGATCGGGTGCTTCAAGGACTCGCAGGCCATGACGGCTCTCGATTCCGCGAAATCCCCGGTTGCAACCGGATCCACAGCCAAGCCGGCAGGGGCTTGAAGTATGCCGGATCAATCCACCACCATGAACAAACCGGACATCGTCCTGGTTTTGCTTGATGATCTCGGTTGGCGCGACCTGAGCTGCTACGGCAGCACCTTTTACGAGACACCCAACATCGACCGCCTGGCGGCCGGGGGGATGAAGTTCACCGACGCCTATGCCTCGTGTCCGGTTTGTTCGCCCACCCGGGCGAGTTTGCTGACCGGGAAGTATCCGGCGACTTTGGGGGTGACGGATTACATCGACCGCGAGGGCGCCCCGCCCCGCCGGGGAAAGTTGATGGATGTGCCGTATGTGAAGCAGTTGGCCACAGGCGAGTTCAATCTGGCGCGCGCCTTGAAGGCGGGCGGATACCAAACCTGGCATGTCGGCAAATGGCACCTTGGCGGCGAGGAGTATTATCCGGAGAGGCAGGGATTCGATCTCAACATCGGGGGCAGCGACAAAGGTTTTCCTCACGACGGCTATTTCAGCCCGTGGAAAATCGCAAGTCTTCCCGATGCTCCGGAAGGGACCTACCTGACCGATCATATCACCGATGAAGCGATACGGCTCATCCGCACGCGCGATCCGAACAGGCCGTTCTTTCTCAATCTCTGGCACTTTGCGGTGCACACGCCGCTGCAAGCGCCTCGCGACCTGGTGGAAAAATATGAGCGGAAGGCGCGGAGCCTCGGGCTGGATGCCATTCCGGAATTTGCGGGCGGAGAGGAGCATCCGATGCTGCTGTTGCGTCCGAAACAGGTCTTCCGCCGGACACAGCAGTCCGATCCCGTCTATGCCGCGATGATCGAGAATCTCGACACCAACATCGGGCGTCTGCTCGAGGCCCTGGGAGACAATACCCTCGTGCTCTTCTGCTCGGATAACGGCGGCCTCAATTCCACAGTCAGCCCGACCCGTGGACTGTGGTCCGCCCCCACGACGAACCGCCCCCTGGCGGAGGGCAAGGGGTGGATGTATGAAGGCGGCACGCGGGGGCCATTGATCGCGAAGTGGCCCGGAAAAATCCAGCCCGGCGGCGTCTGCAACGCGCCGGTGACCAGCCCCGACTTCTACCCGACCCTGCTCGAAGCGGCCGGGTTGCCGCTGCGGCCGCAACAGCACATGGACGGGGTGAGCTTCCTGCCCGCCTTGCGCGGGGCGGTGGATTTCGACCGGGGGCCGATCTTCTGGCATTACCCGCACTACAACCACAGCGCCGGCACGCCGGGTTCCTCGGTTCGTGACGGGGATTGGAAGTTGATCGAGTTTTTCGAGGACGGCCGACTCGAGCTTTACAATCTCCGCGAGGACATCGGCGAGACCCGCAACCTCGCGACGGCGCACCCGGACATCGCACGCGGACTTCATGCCAAACTCACGGCATGGCGGCAGGGCATCGAAGCAAAAATCCCGCAACCCAACCCGGATTGGACGGAATGAAACCAAACATTGTCTATCTTCACTCCCACGACACGGGCCGCTACATCCAGCCCTACGGCTACGCGGTCGAGACACCGAACCTGCAGCGCTTCGCCGAGCAGGGAGTGCTGTTCCGCAACGCCTTCTGCGCGGCACCGACCTGCTCGCCGAGCCGTGCGGCGCTGCTGACCGGTCAGTATCCGCACAGTTGCGGGATGCTCGGATTGGCTGGCAAGCGCGGGTGCCGTCTCGACGACTATTCGCACCATCTCAGCAACTTTCTCAAGGCCAATGGCTACGCCACGGCTTTGTGCGGCATTGAACACGAAGCGCCCCGCAATGAGGCGAAGGTGCTGCTCGGCTACGACCGGCATCTCCACGAGCCGTGGGCCCCGTGGGCGGATTCCTTTTTGAAATGGAACGAACTCTATGCTGAACGATCCGCCGGATACATTCTGGAGGCGGATCGGACGACTCCGTTCTTTCTTTCGTGCGGCTTCTCGCTCACCCACCGCATGGGGCCCGGCGAGCAGTGGCACACCTCCGAGAAGGCTGCCGAACCGCAGGGCGATCCCCGCTATGTGCGTCCTCCCGATCCCTTGCCCGACACCCCCGAGACCCGGCGCGACTTCGCGGATTTCCGTGTCGCGGCCAAGCATCTCGACCGTTGTGTCGGCCGGGTCCTGGATGCCCTGGATCAAGCGGGGCTGGCAGAGAATACCCTCGTCTTCATCACCACCGACCACGGGCTGGCCTACCCGCACATGAAATGCAATCTCACCGACCACGGCACCGGCGTGATGCTGCTCCTGCGCGGGCCGGGATTCAAGGGCGGGGAGGTCAGCGACGCGATGGTCAGCCACGTGGATTTGTTCCCGACGATCTGCGAAGCGACGGGACTGACTCCTCCGGCATGGTTGCAAGGTGTGCCGCTTACCGAACCGCGCGAGGAGGTCTTTGCCGAGGTCAACTGGCATGGCGATGCCGAACCGATGCGCTCGGTGCGCACGGGCCGTTACAAATACATCCGCCGATACCTTGACCGGCCGGGCGCCGACAACTGCGACTCCAGTATCAGCCGCACTTTTCTCCGCCAACACGGCTGGGATGAGCGCCCGCGTCCGGAGGAGAGCCTGTTCGACCTGGTGTTCGACCCGCACGAGGCAAACAACCTTGCGAGTGATCCCGGGCATGCCGCGGTGCTCGCCGAGATGCGTGCCCGGCTGGCCCGCTGGATGAAAGAGACAGGCGACCCTCTTCTCAGCGGCCGTATCGACCCAAAGCCAGGGATGATCGTCCGCGCCGGAGACGAGGATCTG
>JBJTGE010000121.1:0-6860 GCA_046093785.1 Spartobacteria bacterium | reverse complement strand
GTCGTAGACGGCCGCTACAATCCCGCGCTGCCACGCGATTCCTGTAGCGGCGCCTCTATGAGCGCCGGGGAAGCGCCTCCGATTCGGCAGTCATAGACAGCCGCTACAATCCCGCGCTACAACGCGATTCCTGTAGCGGCGTCTCTGTGAGCGCCGGGGGAGCGCCTCCGATTCGGCAGTCATAGACAGCCGCTACAATCCCGCGCTGCCACGCGATTCCTGTAGCGGCGCCTCTGTGAGCGCCGGAGGACCTCCGATTCGGCAGTCGTAGACAGCCGCTACAATCCCGCGCTGCCGCGCGATTCCTGTAGCGGCGTCTCTGTGAGGGCCCGGGGAAGGTCTCCGATTCGGCAGTCGTAGACAGCCGCTACAATCGCGCATCGGCAGGGCGGCGCATCAAAAAACGCCAGAGAACTGGCAGCAGAAAAATCGCGAAGAGCGCATTCAAGCCAACGCCAAGCGCGCAGTTGATGCCGAGCGAGGCGAGACCGGTTGTCTGAACGGTGGCGAGGGAACCGAACCCCGCAACCGTCGTGGCTGCACACAAGGCGAGGGCTTTTACCACATCGCGCAAGGCGGCTTGGTGGTCGCCGCCGTTTTGGCGGAGCGCGAAAACCATGTGGATGCTGTAATCCACCCCGGCGCCGATCGTGAGCGTGACGGAGCAGAGATTGATAAAATTCCACTCCAACGAGAGAAGACTCATCAGACCGCAAAGGGCGAGCAGGCTGAACGCCGTGATTCCGAGAACAAGCAAGGCATCGCGCAAGGAACGCAGCGAGAGGAAGAGCGTGACTGAAAGAACCAAAAGAAAAGCCGCCCCCGCCAGAAGTCCGTGGCTCAACGCATGGCCGGCGAGCCCCTCGCCGAGCTTGTGCCAGCCCGTCAGATAAACGCCCTGAGCGGCGAGTTGGTCGATGAGCGCCGCCAAGCCTGCGGAATGCTTGCCAGACTCAATAGCCACCCCGCACGCGGCGAAGCGTGGCCCCTCCAAGCTCATCGTGCGCCGCGCGATCCAGGAAAAGGAATCACTCGCAGGCAGAGAAAAACCGGATGCCTGCCAGCTTGCCCATTGGTCCAATATCCCGCCGGTTAGAAAGCCCCCGGCTTCCGAAAACCCCGCATCCGAGAGCACGCCGAGGAGGGCTTGCTTTTGAGAGATCACGGAATGTGCCGAAGTCAGATTGCTTTCAAGAGCCAGCCGGTGAGGCCAGAGGCTGTCAGGCAATTCGAAACCGGTGATCAAGCCCTGCGCGCGGGCTTCGGACAAGCTCGCACGCGCCACAGCGAGCTTTTGGGCGACTTCATCCTCCGACGCGCCTGCGGTGATCACATGGAGCACCTCCTGGTCGCTGCCAAGCGCCTTTCCAAGCCGATCAAGCGTCGGATACGCCACACTCTCCCTCGGCCGCATCGAATGCGTGTCTGCCGTCCACCGGGGAAATCCCGAGAAAACCAACGCACACACAGCAGCGAGCAACACAACGAGTGCTGCCCCTTTTCCGGAAAAAAGAATCCAAGGCCGCACGGGCGGGTGCTCCACAAGAATCGGCGGGTTTATTTTTTGAAGATCCCTCGCATAAAAAACGACCATGACAACCGCGCCCGCCAGCACTCCGGTAGCCACGCTCGTTCCCAGCTGGGCGATGCCGGGAAGCCCCGAGAGATTGAGGCTGAGAAAAGCCGCTGCCGTCGTCAGGGCCCCTGCGAAAATGCCGGGCGCTGTCGCGGCACGCAGTTCCTGCAAGGTTCCGCCATGGTCAACACGGCGCTGATACAGGATGAAGCCGTAGTCGACCGTCAATCCCGCGAGAATCGCAGCGAAGCCGACGCTGATGATCGAAAGGCCCGGAAAAAAAAGCGCCGTCAATCCCAGCGCAACGGCGAAGCTGCAGACCACATAAAACATCAAGCCCCACAGCGGACGCAGCCGCCGGTGCGCCACGAAGAAAATAAGCGCGGCCAGCACGAGCGATGACAGCGATGACAGGCGCATGTCGGATTCCATGGCGGTGGAAATTTCGTGAACGAACGCGGGTTCACCGGTCCATCCCACCCTCGCGGCTTGGCGGTCGGGCGCGGCGGCTTGCCATTTTTGGATGCGTTGAATGACCTGCGAAACCCAGTCCCGGGGCGGAGCGGCGGCGACAGGGGTGATGTAAAGAAGGCGCGTGCAGGCATCCGCCGAGGAGAACTCGCGATTCGCCAAATCGGGTGCGGCGCTTGATGGCAGCGCGGAGAGAAGATCGAGCGGATCGTAAGCCAGGCGGGCGATTTCCTCTGGGGCCATCGTCGTCGAGAGTCGCTCGACCGCCTCGTTGGCGCGAGCACCCGCACTTGTGACAGAAAACTTTTCCAAGGTGGTTGGAAATTTTTCCTCCGGCAGATTGAGAAGAGCATACGCAGCCAGAGGAACCAGCTCGCGGGGGTCCTCCGCCCACGGCAGCGCTGTGCGGACGATGAGGCTCGATCCCCCGCGAAGATCGGCCGCCAGCGAGTCCACGAGCGCGGCCGCTTCGGAAGCGCTCCCCGCCTCGACCAGAACGATCAACTCGCGCGGTTGGCCGAAATGACCCAGGAATTCCTTGAGCCCCCGCACGGCGACAAGATCCGGCGGCAGAAGGTCGAGGACATTGGCATCCACCCGGATGCGCACAAGACCCGCAACGGTGGCAACGAAGAGCAAGCCGATCAACACGACCCGCCAGCGGGAGAGTTTCTTCGCGAGGATGGAGAAATTTTCAGCGGCCATGCAGCAGGAGAGGGATGGTTTTATCAACCGCCAGGAGCCCGGCGTCGAGGGGGAACGCGTTTTTCAGGATTCGACCCGATATGGAACTTGATTCTTTGGGATGCATTTTCCAGTTTGTGAAGCCGATGACTCGGAACATTTTTTCGCCCGCAGGTTTGCGCCCTCTTCATTCCACCGCCCTCGTGGCCACACTGCTCTGCGGTTTGTTTTTTACGGGCTGTAAAAAGAAGGACGGAGGGGGAAATGCCAACGAGATCGTGATCGGCGAGTTTGCCTCGCTCACGGGTGCCACGGCGAGCTTCGGGCAGTCGGCCCACAAAGGCGTTCGCATGGCGGTGGATGAAGTGAATGCCAGCGGAGGTGTTCTGGGCAAAAAAGTGCGCCTCGTCACGGAGGACGACCAATCCAAGGCCGGAGAGGCGGCGACGGTCGTGCGACGCATGATCTCGCGCGAGAAACCCGTCGCCATCATCGGCGAGGTCGCGTCCTCCCGTTCGCTCGAAGCCGCTCCTATTTGCCAGCAAAACAAAATCCCCATGATCTCGCCCGCCTCGACAAATCCGAAGGTCACGGAGACCGGCGATTACATCTTCCGCGTGTGTTTCATCGATCCCTTCCAAGGCGCTGTCCTCGCGAAGTTCATGCTCCAGCGCGGATGGACCAAGGCGGCGATTCTCACCGATGTGAAGCAGGACTACGCCGTGGGACTCACGGATTTCTTCAAGGACTACTTCACCAAAAACGGCGGCACGATTGTGAGCAGCCAAAGCTACAGCTCGGGAGACAAGGATTTCAAAGCCCAGCTCACCTCCATCCGCAGCACCAATCCGGAGGCCATCCTCGTGGCAGGCTACTACAACGAGGCCGGCCTCATCGCCAGCCAGGCCCGCGAGCTGGACATCAAAGTCCCGCTCCTCGGCGGCGATGGATGGGATTCGCCATCCCTCGTCGAAGTCGCAGGCGATGCCATGGAGGGGAATTTCTTCTCGAACCATTTTTCCGCCGAGGACAAGTCGCCCGCCGTGCAGAATTTCCTCAGCAAATTCAAAGCGAAATACATCGAGAGCCCCGACGCCATGTCGGCGCTGGCCTACGACGCCACCATGCTCCTCTTCGATGCCATGAAACGCGCCGGGACCACGGAATCCCCCGCCCTACGCGACGCCATCGCCTCCACAAGCGGCTTCGCGGCCGTCACCGGCAACATCACGCTCGACGCCACCCGCAACGCGACCAAGTCCGCCGTGATCCTCCAAATCCAGAACGGCAAATTCCGCTTGGTGGAAACCGTGGCCCCCTGATTCCCCGTGGACTGGGCGATCCTCACGCAGCAACTCATCAACGGCCTCTCGCTGGGTGCGATCTACGCCCTCATCGCACTGGGATACACGATGGTTTACGGCGTGTTGCGGTTCATCAATTTCGCCCATGGCGATGTCTTCATGATCGGCGCGTTCGCCGGGCTGTATGTGCACCGCTGGCTGAAGCCGTTTTTCCAAGGGCTGCCGGAGTTCCTCTCCGCCCTCGTTGTGTTGTTGCTCTCGATGGCGATCTGCGCGGCTCTCGGCATGCTGATTGAAAAACTCGCCTACAAACCACTCCGGCAACGCTCGCGCCTCACGGTGCTGATCACAGCGATCGGCGTGTCGCTGCTTCTTTCCTACGGCGCGCAGTTGTTCTTCGGCGCCGCGCCGAAGGGCTTTCCGCAACTCATCAAAAACGAAACCCACGACCTCGTGGGCGGCGTCTCGATCACCACGGAGCAACTGGTCGTGCTGGCGGTGACCATTCTGCTTCTGGTGTCCCTGCGTTTCATCGTCCAAAAAACCCGCATGGGCCTCGCGATGCGCGCGCTGTCAAACAACCCGACCGCTGCCTCGCTCATGGGCGTGAACACCGATGCCGTCATCTCCTTCACCTTCGGGCTGGGATCCGCGCTGGCGGCGGCGGCGGGTATTTTCTTTGCGATGCTTTACCAGGCCATCGATCCCTTCATGGGCATCCTGCCGGGCATCAAAGCCTTCGTGGCGGCCGTGCTGGGCGGCATAGGAAACATCACCGGCGCCGCGCTCGGGGGTGTGATCATCGGCCTCGTGGAAACCCTCGTCGTGGGCTACAGCAAAAACATCGGAATTCCACCCGGCTTCCGCGACGCCGTGGCGTTTGTGATCCTGATTTTGATCCTCATGTTCAAACCCGCCGGACTCCTTGGAAAGTCCGAGCGCGAAAAGGTCTGATGTCGTGAAGAAGCACGCCGCACACATCGCCCTCGCCGCAGGCCTGGCCGCCAGCGCCGCCCTCTATGCCGTGGCTCCGCAGCTCGATGATTACGCCGTGAACATCCTCGTTCTGGCGGGCATCAACATCATTCTGGCCGTGAGTCTGAATCTGGTGAACGGCCACACCGGCCAGTTCTCGCTCGGCCACGCGGGCTTCATGTCGGTCGGCGCGTACCTTTCGTCCGCCGTCTCACTCTTCGTCGCCCCCACACTCGTCGGCGAACTCTCCGCCGCCGGCGAGGTCACCCAGGGCGCCGTCTTCCTCGCCGCACTCATCTCCGGCGGGTTCTGCGCCGCCCTCGCCGGGCTTTTCGTCGGCGTGCCTTCGCTGCGGCTGCGGGGCGACTACCTCGCCCTCGTGACCCTCGGATTCGGGGAGATCATCCGCGTGATCTTCCAGAACGTGGAGATCCTCGGCGGCGCCCTCGGGCTCAATGCCATCCCCGGCAGCACCACGCTGACCTGGGTACTGGCCGTCGCGGCCGTCACCGTCTTCGTCGTCCATTGCCTCGTCGACTCCACCTACGGCCGCGGCTTCCTCGCCACGCGGGACGACGAGATAGCCGCCGCCGCGGTGGGCCTCAATCCCACGCGCTACAAGATCGTCGCGTTCGTCGTGGCCGCGTTCTTCGCCGGCGTAGCCGGCGGGCTCTACTCGCACTTCAAGCACACCATCACACCAACCGGCTTCGACTTCACGCGCAGCATCGAGATCGTCGTCATGGTCATCCTCGGGGGCATGGGTAACGCCGTCGGCGTCATCCTCGCCGCCGTGCTGCTCACCAGTCTGCCCGAGTTGCTCCGGCCCGTCGCCGAGTACCGCATGATCCTGTACTCCCTGCTGCTCGTGCTGCTCATGCTCCTGCGGCCGCAGGGATTGTTCAACTTCCCGGCCCGCCGCCCCCGCGGCTGACCCGTCATGGCCGAACTCCTCCGTCTCGAGCAGGCCACTATCCGCTTCGGCGGGCTCACCGCCGTCAACGCGGTCGACTTCGCCGTCAACGAGGGCGAGCTCTGCGGCCTGATCGGGCCCAACGGCGCCGGCAAGACGACCGTCTTCAACCTCATCACGGGCGTCTACGCGCCCACCTCGGGCCGGATCAGCTTCGGCGGCCGCGATCTCCGCGGGCTCGGCGTCGACGGCATCGTGGGCCTCGGGATCGCCCGCACGTTCCAGAACATCCGCCTGTTCGGCTCCCTTTCGGTCCTCGATAACGTCCGCGCCGCCTGCAACCTTCACCGCGCCACCGCGCCGGGTCACGCGCTGCTGCGGCTGGGCGCCTTCCGACGCGATGAAGCCGCGATCGCGGCCCGCGCCAACGAGCTGCTCGAGATTTTCAACCTCGGCCGTTTCCGCGACGCCCCCGCGCGCAGTCTTCCCTACGGCGAGCAGCGCCGCCTCGAAATCGTGCGCTGCCTCGCCACGCGTCCGCGCCTGCTGCTCCTCGACGAGCCCGCGGCCGGCATGAACCCCACCGAGAAGACCGAGCTCATCCGGCTCATCCAGCAGGTCCGCCGGCAATTCAACCTCTCGATCCTGCTGGTCGAGCACTCCATGCGCGTCGTGATGGGCTGCTGCGAGCGCATCGCGGTCCTCGACTACGGCGTAAAGATCGCCGAAGGCACGCCCGACCAGATCCGGACCGACCCGAAGGTCATCGAAGCCTACCTCGGCGAGGACCACGGCTCTTCCCTCGCCCACCACTGAGCGTGCCGCCCGCCCCCATGCTCCAAATCACCGATCTTCACGTCGCTTACGGCGCCATCCAGGCGCTGTCGGGGGTCTCGCTCGAGATCAACGCCGGCGAGATCGTGACGCTCATCGGCGG
>JBJTGE010000120.1:0-9894 GCA_046093785.1 Spartobacteria bacterium | reverse complement strand
ATATAGGTTCACTCCGGGGGCAATTCCTCTCCCAGCGTGCAAGCGCTGGTGCAAGAATCCCCGGTTTTCTTTTTTCACCTCCCGCTATTAAACAACTCCAGCGCCGAGATCCACGGTTCGTTCAAATCCATGCCGGTGTCTTGATCTGGGGCGATGCGAAATGAGCTCCAAGCAGGTTGGAAACCAATATCTGCTCAAGCAATAGCGAGCTTCTGGGGGCGGACGCTGAGGAGTTCGTCTTTCCGCAGGGATTCGATTTGCGACTCGCGGGCGGTCACCACGGCGAAGGTATCTCCCACCGCATTGAACACCTCCAATTCATAGCCTGGTTCCTGACCGGGCACGCCCTCGTAGTATTCGACAATGGTCGCCAGATCGCCGCGACGGAGATTTTCCTTTGGCAGGTCATCGGCGAGCGCAACGCGAGTGAAGAGCGGGTATTTCATGGTTTGTCAGGATACAAAGTGATGAAGCGGGTTTGACCTGTTGAATGTATGGTAGCCCAAATGGAAACCACGGGCAAGCGAACGCCATTTGGCCCCTGCAACAAGCCGCGAATCCGGAATTTCTCGCCATACTCGAACGGGCCGATGTTTTCTGCATCGAGAGGGAGTAACTGCGTTCTGATATCATCCTGCAGTCGTTGACTGTCGGCCAGTTCATATCCCGCATCAGCCAAAAACTCCGATTTGTCGCTCTCCTCCAGTGGTCGCAGCAGGTAGTGGGAGATTTTGCGCGGATCGATAAAGGAATCTGCCGGAATCTTCATGCTGGTGAAATTCTCATTTTACCTCCCGCTATTGAACAACTCCAGCGCAGTGATCCATGGCTCGTTGAGATCCATGCCGGTGTCTTGTTCCGGGGCGATGCGTTTGAATCCGGCGAACATGAGGCACATGAGTTGAGACTGGAAAAAATGCCAAGCGGTGGAAATGAATAATACAGATTCTCCAAGTCCTTCTTATGATTCGAAAAGAAATACCCGATCTGCTTTTTGCAACATCACGACCCGGCTATGACTATGGTGCAAATGCCCAAGTGTCGCCGGAAGTGGTTTCCGAATGGATCGCAGAGGCCAAATCCAGCGGAGCGAAATCGATCATCTGTCTTTTGAATGCGCAACACTTGAAGCTGTATGGGGGACTGCCAACCGGATTGCTGCAGGCTTATCGTGACGCAGGTTTCCAAGTCGGGCATGTGCCTGTGGTGGACCACCAACGACCGCCGCTCTCAGACACTGAACTGAAGGCCGTGGAGAAGCATTTCAACGAACTCCCCAAACCAGTGCTCATTCACTGCAGCGCTGGCATCGACCGCACGGGGGCAGCGGTGCGCCACTTGAAAATCCGGATGGCATAGGCACCCTCGCAGCCACCTTCCCCCGCAGCTTCGCCAAAGTGCAACGCATGCCCCGCGTCGTCATCGAAGAATTCGTCAGCTTCATCTGCTGACGCGCCCTGGCGCGCGAACCGCGCCAATCGCCTGATCTCGAATACCCAAGGTGGGAACCAACGCCCCCTCGCTGACATATGGACAAATGGCAATAAGTCCATATGTCACCAAAACCAAGTTAGGAGCGCCAACGCCCCGTTGGCATCGTTGATCAAAGGGGCCGAGGAGGACCTCGGCGGTCCTGCTGCAAAGGAAACCGGCAGTCACAGACAGTCGCTACAAATTCTAATCCGCCCGCCCAGACTAGCCCCGCACCAACCTCTCTCGATACCCACAAACATGCCCTGGCTGACATATGGACGAATGGCAATAAGTCCATTGGTCAAATCCGCGAAGTCACTTTGCGATTTTCCAGAGCGCATCGATCGTCTCGACAAAAGCTTTGGCCCTTTTGGTTGGGGTAAGAAGGACCCGGCGCCCAGTCGACTTTTTCCCCACAAGGCCAGCCTCGTGCAGTCGTTTCACATGCTCCACTGCTGTGGACTGGTCGATGCGGCACGCTGTCGCTACCTCGTTCACGCAAACAGACGGGGTGCGGATGAGCAACCTGATGATTTCAATACGGCGGTGGTTTGCCAACCCCGCCACCATTTTTGCGCGACCGCGATCGATTGACGACATGCGGCAAGAATATATGGACAAATGGCAATAAGTCCATTGATTGATTCACTCTTGGATCGGCTACGCAAACACAACGCATGGCCCGCGTGGTCATCGAAGAGCAATTCGTGAGCTTCATCTGTTAGGGAAAATTCGAAATGCGAAATGCGAAGTGGGCAACGCGAGGACGGAGGACCGAGACCTGAGGATGGGCTGTAAGAAAAAAATTCGAATTCAGCGATGGAATCGGTAGAATCAAAAATATGAGTTTCGCCCAGGTGATTGAGGAGTTGCCGCGCTTCACTGTGGTGGAACGGCAGGAGTTGCTGAGGAATGTTTTGGAACTCGACGACGAGGGGCTCTCGGATTCGGAACTGGCGCTCGTGGACCAGCGCTTGGAGGCTTATCAAGCGGACCCTGCAAGGGCTGTTGCGGCTGAGACCATGGCGGAAAGGGTTCGCGCGAGATTTTCCCTGTGAGTTGGAGAGCTGTCGTTCTCCCCGAGTTTTATTCCGATTTGGAGGAGGCAGGGGATTGGTATGAGCAAAAGCTCCAAGGGCTCGGGGCAAGGTTTGCCGATGAGGTTTTGGATGTGCGGGCCGGCTTGGCGGTCAATCCCTTGCTCGGTTGTAAAAAACATCCCCGCACAAATATCCGTTGGCGATATCCGGAAAAATTCCCCTACAAGGTCGTTTACTCTGTCGAAGAAGAGACAAAACCGTCGTGGTCATTTTGCCTGATTTTAAAAATCGAATTTGAAATAAGGCTGAACGAAGGCTTCTCTCTCCTTCATGCACGACCAACGCGCCATCCTGTCTGCAATCCTGAACCAATACTCACTCCCCAAGACCGGTGCGCATGGCGTGCTCCACTGGGCAAGGGTGATGGAGAATGGACGCCGGATTGCCGAATCCAATGGAGCGGATCTCGAGGTGGTGGAACTTTTCGCCCTCTTCCACGATTCGCGCCGGGTCAATGAATGTATCGACCGCGGTCATGGTCTGCGCGGGGGCGATTTTGCCCATTCCTTGAGAGGATCGCTTGTGCATCTCAATGATGCGCGTTTTGAACTCCTCCACGAGGCCTGCCGCCTGCATACCGACGGCCTCACCGAATCGGATTCGACTATCCAAGCTTGCTGGGACTCCGACCGTCTCGACCTCGGTCGAGTAGGCATTTTGCCGAAAGAAAAGCGCCTGTGCACCGATGCCGCACGAGAACTCCTCCCATGGGCTCACCGGCGCGCAACTCGACACCATGCGCCGAGCAAGGTTCTTCAGCATTGGGGTGTCTCGATTTGAAATGATGGCAACCCGCCCCCGCCCTCTCACGGAGTGGACTTCCACTTTTCGATAAGAAATCCATTCAAGGAACGGGAGTCGGGTGTCCAGTTTTCCTTTCCGGTCCATGTTTCGAATCGGAGATTGTTTAAATACCGACCTTGATATCCTTCATCCCAGATTGGAGAGAGTGAGGGGTCGTCCAATCGACGGAGCCAATACTGACACAGGTATTCCCCTACATCGGAAGGGACTTTTTTAAACGCAACCGCCTTCTTGGTATTCCATTCGATCTCTTGGTTTAGAGGGTCGAAAATCCAAACATACTCCCTTATCCAAGCGGATTCCCTTTTTCCCCTTCCCAGTGGAACTTTGGGTTTCTGTTGACAACCTCTCAATCGGGACAACCAGAGATGACACCTCCAGAGGAAAAGGACGGGGATTTCCCTCCATTTTGCCGAGGGATTTGTGGTGTCGCACCATGTCCGGAGATTCACAGGGATATAGTCCCAACAATCGGGAGCGTCCCTTTTTCCCCATTTCAGGAATTCCCGTCGCATCCTCATTCTCCAACCCTCAATCGCCTTGAGGATCATGACATCATCCTCCAGACCATCGGTTTGTTCTTGCATCCAACGAATGGATTTCAGTTCCACCCCCTCTTCAAAACCACTGAGTTCAAAGGCCGCGAAGTCCTCGACCAGATATCCCACACCGTAATCCTCACATCCCGGTTCGATTTTTCGGGAGAACGGAGGCTTTTCGTTTGGGTTGGTTTTCATGACGAGTGATGAGGTTTTCATATGGGGGTCAGTTTGCCTGAACAGGGGTCGCAGGATTCGCCTCACTCTTGGAAAAGTGAAAAATTCGGGTCACTTGTTGCAGAGGTTGCTTCAGGTGCGGTGGTGAAATGTTTGCCATGAGCACAAACATCCCATCCGAAGTTCGAGTTTATGGAAAAAATCTCCGGAATCCCCGAAAGGGAAAATCCTACTGGACTGATATTTCCCGTTGGAAAACCGATCGTTTTCAGAAAACGGGAAGGTTTCCGACAACGGTGAATGTCACGACCAAATCGACTGAGTCTTGGTCGAGGGATTTGAGTCCCATCCGGATCGGGACAGTGGATACCTACGGGGAAAACGGGTCCACACTCGTGGCGACAAGTGTCGAGGTGGCTTGGCAATACAGTAAAATCTACTCTCACCGGAAGGAGGACGGGAAACTCGTTCCCTTGAACTTCACCGATTCCCGGGGACGACCGAACTCAAATTGGTTTCGTTGGAGGGATGAACACTGGAACAAACCGGAATTTCATTGGAACCACCCCGATTTCGAGAAAAACAAGAAACTCGTCCGGAGGGGATTCCCGAAAGGAAGTCCCGTTTCTTCGTTCTACTGGAACGGAAAACTCCTCAACCCGGTCGAGGCGAGACGGTCGATCTACGCGACACTTTATTGTCGGGAGGTCATTCAGACCCCATCCTATCAACAACTTGAGAAAATCCACCAATCAGGTGACCTGGCGATTTTTGACTTCGACGGATACGATTACAGAGTCCTTGGAATGTCACCCGAAGACACGATCCGGGATTTGGATCACTCATGGGGCCATGGACTCGTATTGTCTCTCCTTCTTCAGGGAATCGATCCGAGAAATCTCGGGGGTTGATACCAACCAAAAAATCCGTCTTCCCGTTTACAGGCGTGAAAGAGCGGTTTCCCTGACGGCGGAATGTGGATCGCTGGCGAGTTTGCGAAGTTCCTTCACGGGGGTTCGTTTGCAATGGGCGACGAGTTTTCGAAGGAAGGGATTTTCGGATGTGGCAAGCAACCGAAGCGCGCTGGCTGACGGAGTGGTTTCACCGTGGAAGAGTGTCGTGCAATCCATGAGGGATTTTTTTGTTTCCACGAGATCGAGCATGACGCCGTAGGGGCAGCGTTCATGGGCCATGGCGGCGTTCCTGATGAAGGCTTCGGCATCCTTGAAGAGAAACCCCATGGCGGCAGGCGGGGCCTCCTTGCAGGATGCGATGGCAAAGCGCACGGCATGGTCGGGATCGCGCGCCAATTTTACGATGAGCGCGGCTTTTTCCCGATAGCACTTGGCATAGCTCTCGAAGCGGCGGCCTTCCCTTTCGGCGATCAAAAAATTTAAAATGGCGCACAGGGTTTTCTTTCTCAGAACAGGGTCGGGGTCTCCAAAAAGCGAGGCGATAGAATCGGCATCGAGTCTGCAATCGGTGCAAATCTCATGTCTGATGCGCGCACTGGGGTCCTTGGCGAGATTGTTGACCAGAGCGATGTTTCGCTTGGTGGGCCTCCAGTGTTGAATGTGCGACAGGCGCTGCGCCACGCCGAGACGAATCTCGGGCCGGCCGTCGCGAGCGAGGTCGTCTATGATATCGGGATGGATTTTCTTGGTGCCCAGCCGGGCGAGGATATCCGGCAGGATCGCGGCCTTGTTGGCTCGGTAAAAGCCGGGCTTGAGGCTTTTCTCCAAATCCAACACGGCCTGCTGAACCTCGGGGTGCGCCTCTCGCAGAATCCGCGCGCGGACTTTGTCATCCGCCCGCAAGAAGATGGGCTTGAGCACTGCGGGATCGTCCTTCAAGTCGAACTCTTCGATCAGGCTTCCGCAAAGGTGCGGACTCTCCGCCAGACGCTTTCGGACGGTGGCCGAGAAATCCCGAAGCAGGAGGCGTTGGGCGGAGTTCTGCTCGCAGTGGCTGGCCAGGGAAATACGCACCGCCTCTTCGGTGTCGCGCGCCAAGCGCTCCAGGGCGGATTTCGGCGCGAAGAAGCATCTGGCCAATGCCACACGGATCTCCACATCATCCGAACAGGACAGCTTCTCGACCAATTCGCCGGGGAGAAAACGGCAGTTGGCAAGGTGCTGGAGGACTTCGGGCCTGCCGTCCTGCATGAGGAGTCGCGTTGCTTCCGCGACAATCGAACGCTGCGGCCGGGCATCGAATGGCGCGGAGCGAATAAGATTCGCAAATCCAAGGCGGATTTCGGGATCGGTATCTGTTGCAAAGCGCAGCCAGACCTCATCGGGGGCCTTGTTTTCAAAAAAATGGAAGAGCCTGCGATGCGCCGGGTTTTCGATGAGCAATCGGCGCAGCGAGGAAGACTCTTCCTTGGGCAGGAATTCAAAGACACCAGGGTTGTGGCTCAAAACCGCTTCGCGAACCATATCCTCAATGGTGGAAGGCCTGAAGATGTCGGATGGCAAGGGCGCGCCCTGGCGGCGAAGGTGGTTGTAGAGCAAGAGGAGCACCTTGCCGCCGATAAATTCCACAGCGGACCCCGGCTTCGTGAACTCCCAGAGCGTGAGAACGGGATTCTCCAAAAGGCAGTCGGGGTGGGACTCCCAGAAATGCTGCAGCAACTCGACTGGGGTGTTGGGGTTTCGTGCCAAAGCGCGGTGGATTTCCTCCTGCGGCGCATCCGCGAGGGAAACAAGTTGCTCGACAGATGTGGAGGGATCGGCGGCAACAGTGATGAAATCGGCAAGACTTTTCATGGTCATTTTCACGAGATGATAACCCGCGCCAGTCGCGGCAACTGCCACATGCGACATTTTTTTTAATGGCCAGGGAATCAGCAGGTCAAATGGCGAAGACGCGCGCCAGCTTCGGTACATATGGAATTATGGCAATAAGTCCATTGGTTGTTTTTTGAGTTCCAGAGTGCGTGCATGGCAAAACAGCGAACGGCTTAGATGCGTTCCCAAGGGAGTTTGGGGTCGACGAATGTTCCTGCGACAGGGATTTTTTTCCATGGGATGGAGGTGAGTTCCAAGTCTTGGACGATGGATTGGATGGAGAACCAATCGGGGCGGGGGAGTCTCGAGGCGGGGACTTCGAGCCAGTGGGAGCTGGAGTCGTTGCGCACGAAGGCATCGCGGAGGGAGGGGATGTCCTCGCCGGGTGCCCAGCCGAGATGTACTTTCGCCTCGTGGTGGCCTTTGGCAACGAGACGCTTGGCGAGTTGGCGGGCGCGGAGGGGACCGCAGCGGTCGACTTTCCAGACATCCTTTCCCGAGAGCGCGCCGCCTCCGATGGGGATGGAGGGGCCGTAGTGGTCGACGACGAGTTTTTTTCCCGAGAGGCCGTTGTCGCCGCGCGGACCCCCCACCACGAAGTCGCCGCCGCCATTGAGGTGAAGGTGGCCTGGTGAAAAGGAAGAGCCAGCCCCGGCAAGTCCGCTCTTTTCGACATCCGAGAGGGCTTCCGCAAGGAATGGTAAAAATGTGCGGTGCTGATCCTCCATGTCGATTCCTTGTGCGTGTTGGATACTGAGCACGAGCTTGCGCCAGGCAATCACGCCGCCGTCGTCGGTGATGTCGACGAGCACCTTGAAGTCGGGGCCGAAGCGGCGGGGGGAGGATTTGCGGAATTCCAACACGCGGTTGCCGATGTGGTGAGCGAGCCAGTGTGCGGGCGGAAGGTGGTTGGTTTCAGGGCGCGCGTTGGCGTATCCGATGACGATATTCTGGTCGTCCGAGTAGGGGCGGATCGAGGCTTCATCCCCCGAGAGGTATTCGAGGCAGACGCGTTGGATGATCTCGAGTTTGTTGGGATCCGGTCCCCAATCTTCGTTATAGCCGGCCTCTTTGTAGGCGTCGCAAACGATGCTCGGGAAGTGTGGGAACTCCTCGTGTTCGGCATTTTCCCAGCGTTCCTGGGCGATGCGGCCGTCGATGAAAACCGTGTTTTCATGGACGGCGACTTCGATGCCAACGAGGGAGCGTGCGGGTTGCTTCGGTGTTGGCAAAGGCCACTGGGCCTGGTCGACGATGCCATTGGCGACGGCGTCGGCGAGTCGGTCAGGGTGTCCGGGGGAGACATATTCGGCGTGGTCGTGCGTTTTCATATCGGGAGTTTGGTGATTTTAATGTTCAGGGTTTTCAGGTCGTCGCAGCGGTCGTCGCCTGCGATGGCGGCAAAGAACCGGACGGCGGAGAGGCGCTCGACATAAGCCGGGGCGGGTGTGCCGACCCATCCGTCGGTGACCACCACAGCGCGTCGGGGGCGTTTCGAGGCGGTGATGCCGTCGAGATGCTCCAGAACGCAATTGATGTCGGTGCCGAAGGTGTTCGGCAATTTGCAGGTGAGATTGCGCGGATCGACCTCGCCGACGACAGTCGAGAATACGAAGAGGCGCAGGAGTCCAAGCTTGTGTGGTTGGCGGAGCGCTGCCGTGAGTTTCGGAAGGTGGTTGGTCATCGAGCCGCTGATATCGAGATAGACATGGGCGACAGGAAGAGGAGCCCTCTGAATCCGTTTTTCCTCCAGGACACCCCTGTAAATGACCGGCCATGCCCCGTGGAGGGCTTTCCAAGAGGGAATCCTGCGGTCGCGCGGTTGGGGGACGACCGTTTCGATGGCCCGTATGGTTTGCACCAATGCAGGACGGCGGGTGGAGCTTCCGCCCCGTGTGTGGATGCCTGCCTGGCGCAGGATTTTTTCAAATGCCCTGCGGAGCGGGTCGGACGGCGTGGATGCGGATTCGAGTTGGTAGCCCTCGGAAGGAGAGCCTTGGTCACGCCCCGAGAGGATACGGTCCGGGCGTGGCCACTTGCTCACAATCTCGCGGATCGCCTTGCCGAAAAAGGGATCGCTTTCTGCAAGGTCCGAGTCATCCGAGTGGTTGCCGATGAGGACGCAATTGTTTGCAGAGTCGCCTTTGAGCGATTCAACGAGGAGTTCGAAAACCTCGAGGTAGGTCGCGCCCACTGTGGACTGCCCGTATAGGAGCTGGAGGATGCGCCTTTCCTTTTCGGAGGCGTCGACTGGAATGCGCAAACGGTCCGGCCAGCCCGCCGGGGGGCGCCGCAAGCGGGCCGGAAAATCCTTGGCGCTGTTGACTCCCGTGAAAAACGACCAGTAGCGCTCCTCGCGGAATTGTTGGCAGAGGATCGCATTGATGACTGCGTCGAACGCGATGTTGTGGGCGCGGGTCGGGCGCTGGAACAGGCGGGTATGGCCGAGCACGACATGGTGGAGTTCGTGAAGCACGAGCATGAGGAGGTGCTCGTCGGTGCGGCAATGGCCGGCGAGGAAGCTTGGATTCAAGCGCAGGCGGGGGCGGACGGAACAGTCGACGCAAGCCGAGGGTATCGATTCATCCACCACGATATCGAGCAGGGAGAGGAGTTCCTCCATCTGCCAGGTGGCGGCGGGAACGACATTGTAGATGCGGGTGCGGATTTGATTCGGGTTCATGGTGCCTCCCCCCACGCCTCCACGGCGAATTGATGGCCTGAAAAAATATGTTTGGCCGAGTAGTCCGGTTGCCTTGAGCGCACATAGATTTCGCCAACGCGTCTCGAGAGAACCGCGATGGCTGCTGCGGTGGTTGCCTCGCGGCATGATGCCTTTCGCGAGTCATCCAGTTTGATGCCGATCAGGAAGGCCGGAATCGAAAGTGCGGCCGCTTCGACCTCTTCGATGGAGGGGAATCCGGAAATTCCCAGCGCGAAGACCGGGCGGGCGAGTTGTGACTTAGTGAGCTTGAAATCTGGTGGCTTGATATTGAAGACGGCAAATTGGCC
>JBJTGE010000119.1:0-3886 GCA_046093785.1 Spartobacteria bacterium | reverse complement strand
GCGTTGCGCACCGGTCGACATCGAAGAATCTCGCCACCGCAGCGCAGGAGAACCAGCGCGGCAGCAAGTGACAATTTTTTTGTCACTCACAGAAAATTCGTGAGAATTTTTTTGAGCAATCCGGAACAAGGAGCGTGTATGCTCGGGGAGCCTTATGTTTCGTTGCTTAGCGGCAACCGTGAGTTTTTGGACAGAGCCAAGCGAGTGACAAACGAGTGACAAGCAGGCCGGTTAGTAGAGGCATTTTCCAGCAACTTATGGCAACGAGCCATTTTTTTTGTTTTTGATGAATTTTGGAGGGATTCTCCTCTCACAAACTGCTGTTGGAGAGGATGGTGGGCAGAACTGGATTCGAACCAGTGAAGGCGTAAGCCAGCGGATTTACAGTCCGCCCCGTTTGGCCACTTCGGTATCTACCCTTTTTTCCTGGCGAGGGGCCTACCTTGTGGGCGGGGCCTGATCGCGTGGGGCGAGGACAATGGATTTAATTGTGATTTTAGGCAAGGGAAAATCGTTGCTGTTTGTGGGGGCCTTGCTGATTTCTTCGAGAGTGTCGAGGCCTTCGAGGACGGTTCCGAAGACGGTGTATTGGCCGTTGAGCTTGGGCAGGGGCTGGAGGCAGACATAGAATTGGCTGCCGTTGGAATTTTTTGCGGGGTTGATTTTGTCGGGGAGGCGGGCCATGGCGACGGCGCCCTTGTCGTGTTTGAGGCGGATTTCGGCGGGGAGTGTGTAGCCGGGTCCGCCGGTGCCGGTGGTGTCGGTTTGGCCACGGCGGCTGGCGGGGTCGCCGGTTTGGACGAGCGAGCCGGGGAAAACGCGGAAGAAGCGTTGGCCGTTGTAGAATTTTTTTGCGATGAGTTTTTTGAAATTCTCGACGGTGTAGGGTGCGGAGTCGTCGTAGAGGCCGATGGTTACCTGGCGCGGTTGCTTTTCCTTGGGGAATTGGATTTGGACGACGGCAACATCCGGGCCGAGTGTGGTGGCGCGGGCGGTGGCGGCGCAGAGGAGCGCGGCGAGCGTGAGGGCGATGAAGGATTTCATAGGATCGGGAATGCGCGGCGTTCGACTTCGCCGAGCGGGCGGCCTTGCTCATCGCTGACGCCAAAGCGCTCGAAGTCTTCGAACTGGCGGTTGAGATAACCGAGGGCGGCGGTTTGTGCGATGTCAAAATGCGGGGCGGCGCTGGTGAGGTGTCCGGCGATGATGTCGGGCTGGCCAATGGGATGAAGGCGGGCAGGCAGGGCGAGATGGGTGGGCAGGGTTCCGAGAAAGCCGTGGAGGCGCTTGTTCACGCGGCCAACGCTCTTCAGGCGGGAAACGGTTTCCTGGCCGACATAGCAGCCTTTGTCGAAATCGACGGCGGTGTCTTCGAGGCGGGCTTCCTGCGGCAGGGTGTCTTCGGTGATTTCGAGGCCCCATGCGGGTTGGCCGTGGATGATGCGGAGGAGGGCGAGCTGCGCTGTTGAGACGGCAGTGAGGTCGGCAGGTTTTTCAGCTGTGTCGAAACCCGGCAGGCCTGTGCGGTTGATGCAGAGGGCACCGGCGGGCGGCTCAATGCCAAAGATGTGGTGCAGCGGCGAGGGAGTGGACACCGGCTCGAGGAGGGCGTCATCCGCTATCAGATAGCGCTCAAGGCGGGCATGGACAGCGTCGGCGAGGGACTCGTCGCACTCGATGAAAAGATGGTCTCCGTCGCGCCAGATTTGCACGAGCGCGCAGAGTTTTCCTTTGGCTGTGAGGAGGCAGGCGGGGCGGGCGGTGAGGGGGTTGAGCCGCATGATGTCGATGCTCACTTGCCCGTTCAGGTAGCGCGTGGCGTCGGGACCGCTGAGCTGGAAGCGGGCGCGGCCTTGGACCTCGAAAAAACCTGACGCAGGCGAGGGGGTCATTTTTTCCTGCGGAGGAGTCCCCAGAGGTTTTTGAGTCCGGCGGGTTCGGTAGTGACTTCCTCTGCTTGAGCGGAGGTGCTTGGCGCAGGCGTTTCGGGGAGCGTGTGGCCCTGGCCGGGAAAGTCGTAGAAGCGGGAAATGACGGAGAAATCCTCGTCGCCCCAGCCGCGTTGGAGGCCCGCCATGGCGATGCCTGCGAAGGCGCCGGCAGCGGGGAGTTCGATGTCTTTTTCCTCGGCCATGGCGAGGCCGATCTGGACATCCTTGAACATGTTTTTGAGAGAGAAGCGCGGGTCGAAGTCGGCTCCCAGCATGCAGGGGAGCTTGAGGTCGATCACGCCGGAGCGGGCGGCGTTGTTTTCGAGGGCGAGAGGGAGTTTGTGGAGTTCCACGCCGTATCGGTCGAGCAGGGCGAGGGCCTCGGTGAGGGAGGCGACGGCGTTTGCGGAGATGAGGTTCGTGGCGACTTTGACGACCGAGGCTTGGCCAATGCCGCCGATTTCCAGAATCTGCTTCGAGGAGGCTTCGAGCTGCGGACGCACGCGCTCGAGGGCCTGCGGATCGCCGCCGATGTAATAAACAAGCTGGCCTGCGGCGGCGGCATCCCTGCTGCCGGTGAAGGGGGCATCGAGACAGGTGGCATGTTTTTCCGCAACGATCTCTGCGGCTGTGAGGGTGTCGGCGGGAGAGACCGTGGCGTGGTTCAGAATGACATGCTCGGCCGTGAGCGCCGGCAGCATGGCACGGAGCACGGAATGCAGGGCCTCGCCATTCGAAACGAAAATCTGGATGTGCCGGGCGGCCTCGGCGATCTCAGCGGGGGAGCTCAGGAAGTTCGGCTCCGGCCGCACGGTGCGGTTCCAGAGCCAGACGGGATGCCCTGCGCGCCGCAGGCAGGCCGCGACCCGGCTTCCAATGATGCCGAGTCCGATGACGCCTGCTGCGGGTTTTCCCGGTATCTGCTCCATGCGGGCTTTAGCTGGCCGCAGGCAGGAAGGTCTCGATCTTGGCGGATTCCTTGAGCTTGTTGAGCACGGTTTGGACGGCTTCGCGCTGGTTGGTGGATTTGAGGTAGGAGACGACCTGTTCCTTGACTTGATCGAATGGCACGGTGCCGGCTTCTTTTTTATCGGTGACCTTGATGACATGCCAACCGAACTGGGTTTTCACAGGCTTGCTGATGTCGCCAACTTTTTGGGCAAACGCAACCTCGGCGAATTCGGGAACCATACGGTCTTTCGGGAAAAAGCCGAGGTCACCACCTGACTCGGAGGCGCCGGGTTCTTCGGAGAGTTCCTTCGCGAGCTTGGTGAAGTCCTCGCCTGCGGCGGCGCGCTCGGCGGCCTTTGCGGCGGCTTCTTCCTTCTGCTTCACGACATCGGCGGAGGCATCGGGATCAACCATGAAAAGGATGTGGCTGGCTTTGACGGTTTCGGGTTGCTCGAATTCCTTGATGTTCGATTCATAAAAAGCCTTGGCTTGGTCGTTCGTGACATCCGGGGTCTTGACTTGGGATTTCATCCATCGGCTCTGCTGCAGGCCGGTGCGGATGTTTTCCTTGAGCTTTTCAGGCGTCATGCCTGCCTGGGCGATTTGCTCTTGGAAGGCTTTTTCATCCGGGAACTGGCCTTTGATTTTGGCGAGTTCGGCATCGACATCGGCATCGCTCACCTTCTCGCTGGAAGCCGCTGCGGCCACCAGTTTGTCCATGATCAAATCTTGAAGGAGCTGTGTGTAGCCGCCGAGTTGCTGCTGGGCGTTAAGGTCTTCGACCTTGGCTCCGGAGGCCTGGAGTGCGGCGTTGAAGAGCTCCTGAAGCTGTTGCTTGGTGATATTCTGACCATTCACTGTCGCGACGACCTCGGGCAGATCGATGGGTTTGTTATTCGCGGGAGCGGGTGCTGCGGTGTCAACGGACACCGATGCGTCCACGCCGGCTTCCTTGAGTTTTTCGACAACGGCCTGCGCGGCGGGGTCGGCGGCCGGTGTGGCTT
>JBJTGE010000118.1:0-2587 GCA_046093785.1 Spartobacteria bacterium | reverse complement strand
CATCAAACTCGACAGCCTCGCGCTGCGCCGCGAATTTGGCTCCACCGCCAAAGCCCCCCGCTGGGCGATCGCCTACAAATATGAACCCGAGCGCGCCGAGACGAAGCTTCTGGACATCACCATCCAAGTCGGCCGCACCGGCACGCTCACGCCCGTTGCGGAGCTTCAGCCAGTCTTTGTCTCCGGCAGCACGGTTTCCCGCGCCACCCTCCACAACGAGGAGGAAATCCAGCGCAAGGACATCCGCATCGGCGACACCGTTCTCATCGAGAAGGCCGGCGAGGTCATTCCCGCAGTCGTGGAAGTGAAAAAAGAACTCCGCAACGGATCGGAGAAAATTTTTGAAATGCCAGCGACCTGTCCATCCTGCGGCGGGCCTGTTGCCAAGGAAGGCGTCGCCTGGAAATGCACGAGCCACTCGTGCGGCGCGCAGCTGCGCCGACGGATCGAGCATTTTGCCTCGAAGCAAGCGATGGATATCGAAGGCTTCGGCGAAGCGCTCGTCGCGCAGCTCGTCGATGCCGGGCTGCTCAAAGGCCTCGCGGATGTCTACACGCTGGAAGGCGAGTCCCTCCTCTCTCTGGAGCGAATGGGCGAAAAAAGCGCGGCGAACCTCCTTTCAGCCATCGAGGAGAGTCGCAAACAGCCACTGTGGAGGCTGCTGAACGGCCTTGGCATTCCGCATATCGGCGCGACCTCCGCGCGCTATCTGGCCAGCCGCTTACAAACTCCCGACGCCCACGCGAGCGCGAGCGAGGAAACACTTCTCACCATCCACTCGATCGGAGAAATCATGGCAGCTGCCATCCATGTGTGGTTCCAAAATCCCGAAAACAAAAACCTCTTGGAATCGCTGCGCGCAGCCGGCCTCAACTTTGGCGAGGCCGACGCGCCGTCGGCTCCGAGTGACAACCGCCTCGAAGGCACAATCTGGGTCCTCACAGGAACCCTCTCCATTTCGCGCGAGGAGGCTGCTGAAACCATCCGTCGTCTGGGCGGCAAGGTCACCGGCAGCGTGAGCAAAAAGACAACACACCTGCTCGCAGGCGACGAGGCGGGAAGCAAGCTGGAGAAGGCGAAGGAACTCGGCGTCCCGGTGTTCGACGAAGTCGCCTTCCGTCTGCTCTGCGAGTAGTTGGCCCGTAGAAAATGAGCGCGTCGCCGACTTTGCTGCACCTCGTCCTGCCCGTTTTTCTCGTCATCGCCTCGGGCTATGCGTTACGGCGCGCAGGCATTTTCACCGAGGAGGGCGACCGCTCCTTGCTCGGCGTGTTGGTGAACCTCTTTGTGCCGTGTCTGGCGTTGGACGTCATTATCGGCAACGAGGCGCTGGAGCGCCCGGCGAACTGGATTCTGCCTCCGCTCTTGGGATTTCTCATTCCTGCCATGGGTTATGTGGTCTGCCTGCTCGGAGGGCGTTGGTTTTTGAGGGATGTCAAAAAGGCCCGCACCTTCGCCCATTCGCTCCAGAGCAAGCAGGGACTCGCCTTCCAGCGTGTAGACATCCGCGAGGCCTTTGAGCAGCCCGGCATCGACGAGCTGCGCAACGAGCGCCTCGCCGAGGCCTTCGATATCCATCGCCTGCTTGGAGGCGAAGTGTTCGATCCGTCGGCGCAGCTGCGCACCGCACGAGTGGCTCGTGCATTTCCAGGCGACGCCTTCCTTTGAAACATGGCCGCCACAGGATGGACAGGTTCCAGGCATTTCAAAAATCCTCTCAGAGCCGTTGCGGAGTTCTTTTTTGACCTCCACGACGGCCGGGATGACTTCGCCGGCCTTTTCGATGAGAACTGTGTCGCCGATGCGGATGTCTTTTCGTTGGATTTCCTCCTCGTTGTGGAGGGTGGCGCGGGAAACCGTGCTGCCGGACACAAACACGGGCTGAAGCTCCGCAACGGGCGTGAGCGTGCCGGTGCGGCCGACTTGGATCGTGATGTCCAGGAGCTTCGTTTCGGCGCGCTCGGGTTCATATTTGTAGGCGATCGCCCAGCGGGGGGCTTTGGCGGTGGAGCCAAATTCGCGGCGCAGCGCGAGGCTGTCGAGTTTGATGACTGCGCCATCGGTTTCGTAGGCGAAATCATGGCGCATATTGCCCATCTGCTGGAGGGCGCTGTTGACCGAATCCTCGTCCGAGCCCTCAAGAATCCGCTCGGAAATCGGGAGTCCCCATTTTTGAAGTTTCGCAAACATCTCGCGTCCGCTGGCAGGTTGGTCACCCGTCCAGGCACCTGTGCCGTAGAAGACCGCTGCCAGTTTGCGTGAGGCTGTGATGGCCGGATCGAGTTGCTTGATGGAGCCGGCGGCGGCATTTCTGGGATTCGCAAAAGGCGGCAGGCCCTCCTCGTCGCGCTCGGCGTTCAAGCGCTCGAAGATGACCTTGGGCAGATAGACCTCGCCGCGAATCTCGATCTGCGAGGGAGCCTCGCCGTGGAGCCTGTGCGGGATGTTGGAAATGGTGAGGACATTTTGTGTGACATCATCCCCCGTGACTCCATCGCCCCGCGTGGCGGCGCGGATGAGGCGGCCGTTCTCGTAGAGCAGGGAAATGGCGACGCCATCGACTTTCGGCTCGACGGTGAAGTGGATG
>JBJTGE010000117.1:0-2083 GCA_046093785.1 Spartobacteria bacterium | reverse complement strand
TTTTTTTGGCAACACGACGAGGACATTTTCAGACTCGCTGCCTTGGGAACGGTGGATGGTGATGGTCCAGGCGGGGCTGTGCTCGGGGAGCTTGGAGACGCTGACCGCTTCACGCTTGTCGAAATGGACTTTGAGTCCTTCTCCATGGGAGTAAACGATGCCGACTTCGCCGTTGCGGAGACCGGTCTCGGGGTCGTTGCGATTGATGATGATGGGACGGTTGAGGATTTTTTGGCCCGGATTTTTTCCAGTGAGGATTTTTTCGATCTCGGAGCCGAGCGAGTCGCTTCCACTGGTCTGAACGCGGTGCGAAGTGAGGATGCGGACTTTGTTGAGTGCTTGGAGAGCCTCGTCGGGCGTCGGCGCGAAGGCGACGGCCTGCATGGCCTCGAGCACGGCGGGCGGGAGGTTTTTGAGAATCTGAGAAACGCCGGTCGACTTGCTCCAAAAAAGACCATCCGGGCAGGTGGCCTCTTGGTTTTTCGCAAGCAAAGCGACGGCTTCTTCGGCCTTGCGATCTTCGATGGCGAGGGCGAGTTGGGCTATGGCGGGGCGCTTGGAGAAACGCAGGGATTTGGTGAGGTGGACGCGGGCGGATTTCAATGCTTCCGAAGCGGCGATTTCGGAGAAGACATTTCCGCGCCCGACGCTTTCGAGTTGGTTGGGGTCGCCAAGAAGGATGAGGCGGGCGTCGTCCGGCAGGGCCTCCAGAAGGGCTTTCCAGAGCATCGTATCGACCATGGAACACTCATCGACGATGAGAACCTTGCAGGGTAGACGATGCCCTTGGTGGTAGGTGCAACTGTTTTTACCGGGGTGGTGGCGAAGCAGGGAATGGATCGTCTTGCTCGAACTGGAGGCGGCTTCGAGCTTTGCCCGCAAACCCTCCTCAAGGCCGTTGCAGGCTTCATTCACTGCCTCCTTCATGCGGTCCGCCGCCTTGCCTGTGGGGGCGGTGAGTTGGATGAATTTGGGATCAATACCCCCGTCGACAAGGAGGGCGAGGATACGGGCGAGGGTGTAGGTTTTTCCTGTGCCGGGACCGCCGGTGATGATGGCGAGGCGTTGAGCGAGAGCCATGGCGCCCGCATCGCGCTGGCGGCCTTCCTCGTGAAAATAGGAGGCGAGTTTTTCTGGCGGACAGACCACGGGGGCCTCGGAATTCAATCCCGCCAGGGAGTGGGCGATTTTTTTCTCGGCCTCGAAAAACCAGCGCGTTTGAATAAAGGTCGAGGCGTCGTGATCGACGACAACGAGCGGAGTGGTTTTGTCGCCATCCGGCGGGACCGCCGCCTTGCCCCAGTCTGAAACAGGTGCTTCCAGCTTGAGGGCGGTCGATCCCTCTTTTTGTGCGGCGAAGAGTTTATCGACCGCGTCGCAGGCGGCATCGGGCATTGCCCATTTTTTTTGGAGCCAGTGGGTTTCAGGTTTCATGGTTTTGAAGGGGTTAAAAGTTCGCCAAGACCATCAAGAAGGGCGGGTGTTGGGTTGATGTGAAGAATGCTGTTCGGCGTGCCGCTTTTGACTCCTCGCAAGTAGATGAGCCATGCTCCGCGGATATCGGCCTGCTGCCCGAGATAGCGGCGCAGGGCAACGAGGTAGAGATGGGTCTGGAGCCAATAGTGGCTTGAGCGGGCGGCCTTGCGGAGGGATTCCTGATCGTAGGCTGCAAGCTGATTGGTCTTCCAATCGATGACTCCGTAAGCGGTGCCATGGGCTGCGATTTTGTCGATGAATCCCTGCAGGAAGCCCTCCAGAGCATCGGAGCCGAGCGATTCGAGGCTATCGGCATATTCGCTGTCGTCATGATCGCGAAAAACCTTCGCAATTTTCGCAACACTGAACCCCGTCATGGCGGGAAGGTGGAACTGCCACTCGGAGGTTTTCGGCGTGCGGCAAGCCTCCTCGACGGAGCAATCCATCCCGGGCAGGAGGGCCTCGCGGAGATGATCCAGCATATCGGCCGAGGCGGGAGTGATGTCCTCGTAACCCTTCCCAAACGAGTAACCCGAGAAATGTTTTTCGAGAAAGGCAGCATCAGGCACGGAAGCGAAATTCCATGTCTCCAAAAAGTCGTGGACTG
>JBJTGE010000116.1:0-9835 GCA_046093785.1 Spartobacteria bacterium | reverse complement strand
GCGCCGGGGTTGTTGCGGAGATAGTCGTTCCAGATATGGACCATGTAGGTGAGCAGGCGCAGGCCGATGAGTGGGTCTTCTTGGTTTTGATGCTCGAATAGGACATAGAGAAACGCGGCGCGGCCGTCGATTTTCACGCTGAAGAGGAGGTCGCTCGAGGTCGATTCGAACTGGGGGTCGATGAATGTGCCGCTCACGAGTTCGAGTGTTTTCCAATCCATGCGACCAACGAGATCGCGCGGGAGATGGGCTTCCAGAAAGGCGCGGGCGTTGTCGGGGTCAGAGAAGGTGGATTTGACAAGCTTGTCGTGCGGTTGATGGATCGACGGCATGCGGGCAGGATTGGGAGCAGGGACGGCGGGCGTCAAAGGGCGGAATGTAACGATTTCGTCAGATTGCGGGAGTGGGGCGGAAGGGGGATGACAAAATCATGGATGGCAGAATCATTTTTTGTGGATGGTGGCGCGCTGCCGCGCGGGTGCTGTAGCGGCTGTCTGTGACTGCCGGGGGGGCATTTTTTTGAACCACTGATGGGGAAGACGCCCACGGCGCTCATAGAGACGCCGCTACAGAGTCCGCGCGGCAGCGCCCGTTCCCGGAGCGCTACGGCGTCGCTTCCCCAAAGTCCAAGTGCAAGCCGATTTTGGTTTTATTCGCCACTTTTTTCCGCAGCAGAGACTTTCCTAGCCGGCACTGCGGATCGGAGAGACGGGTTTGCTGCTTTATTGCGGTCGATGGTGGTTTTGCCTTCAAGGATGTGTCCAGAGAAAGTCAGGACTTTTTTTCCGAGGGAGGCGCCGTTGTGGCTGGCGATTTCCTTCATGGCGGCGTTGATCATTTCGCCGTAGGGAGTTTTCACCGCGCTGAGATACGGCGGGTGGTAGGTGAACATTTGGAGTCCATCGTGGGACATGACGCTCACATCCTGGGGCACATGGGCTCCTTGTTTCCGCAATTCCTCGATGAGACCGACGGCGCGGAGGTCGGAGTCCACCATGACGGCATCCGGGAGTTGGTTGAGTTTGAGGAGTTCCTTGGCTGCGTCGACGCCTCCCAGGTGCTCGGAGGCGACGCGAATGACTCCCCCTGCGGGCTCGGTAAGACCGGCCTCGCTCAAGGCGAAACGATAACCGCTCACGGCAAGGTCGCCCCACCATTCCGAGGATCCGACAAACGCGATGCGCTTGTTCCCCAATTCCACGAGACGCGCGGTGCCGTTGCGGAAGTCATCAAAGCGGTCGTCTTCGATCAGCAGGCAGAAGAGATCTTTTTGCAACTTTCCGATTTTTACAACCGGTGCCACGCGACTGCGCACCACGGCCTGCATGACAGAAAAGGGCACTTCGTTCGAGTAATGGAAAAAAACCGCCTCGTAGCCCTTGAGTTCCTTGACAAACGCGGGAATGTTCGTTTCTTCCCCGGCAAATTTGAGGCTGAAGGAGTAGCGGTTGCCCAAGACCTTCATAAAGTCAAAAATGAGTTCCTGCAAGTAGGGCCAATACTCCGGATTCAGGTCTGGTTGGTCGAGTCCCGAGCGGTGAAGAACTAGGCACACCTTCCTTCCAGCTTCCGCTTTGGTGGTTTTGCGGTCGGCCACAAAAGTGCCGACGCCCTTGCGACGCGATACCACCCCTTCCCTGACAAGCTCCGTGAGCGCTTTGTGGATGGTGACCGGGGTGGTCGAAAAACGCTCAGCCAATTCATTCTGCGAAACAATTTTATCCCCCGCCAACAAGGCCTCGTCGGCAATCATGCGGATCACTCGTTCTTTGATTCTCTGGCGAACCGATGGGCGGGAAATTTTTTGAGACACGGGCATTGCTATATACAGTAAAAATAATTCTGTATACTGCAAAGTTTGGGAGCGCAATGCGCCCTCGCGGGGCGATTGAAAAAAACCGGCCGGTTTTGGTATAAGGGGGAACGCTGACGCATGCGTGCTTGCGCAGCTTTTCTACAAGGGCCTTGGAGTGGTTTTTGGAAAAAATATGGTTATGCAGGGAATGCAAGATTGACGCAGTTCCTTGCCAACTTCCACGCGGCGCTGGGAGACTCAATTCTGCGGACACACAATGAGCGTGGTGCGCCGGGCTTCGTTGGTGTTCTGCGGGGAAACGACAATTGATACCAAGCGCAGGTTCGGACTGTCGAAGGGGGAGCTGGGTGATGTGACTGTCACATTTCCGGTATAGACAGCCATGGCATCGCTGGCGGAAACGGGATTGCCTTCGTTGTCGAAATTCAAGGTGTAGGATGGCGAGGCGGTGAGGTCGGCGAGTCGCGCTTGCTGGGCATTCGCCGCGAGTTGGTTCATGATCTGCCGGCTGACGGTGTCGTTGATTGCGGAGGAGTAGGATTTGAAACTCTGGCCGATGAGGCTGAAAGTCGCGACAATCGCGAAACTAAAAATTCCCATGGCGATCACCACTTCCACGAGCGAAAAGGCATGCCCGCTTGTTTTCAAGGGGGGGTGTCCTGGTTTCTTGTGGTCGGACATGGGTGCGGTGTGATTGAACTTGTGAAGTGTTGCGGACTTCTTCAATATACTTCCCATATAGATGAGAAGTCTTCAAGCCGGAATTTTTTCAACCGTGCCCGCACTATGGATTCGGGAACACCTTTTGGTTGTCAGATGAGATCTTTTGCAAACGAGTGGGAGAATCCGGCTGTCTCCGGGAGGAATCGGGAACCCGCGCATGCTCCGATGGGCGTTTATTGTGACGAGGCCTCGGCGATCCGGGGAGGGCGTGTGGAGGGGCCTTTTTTAAAGTCGCTCGACGGGGAGTGGCGTTTCCACCTCGCCTCCTCGCCTGCGGCGTGCCCGCCAGGCTTTCATGAGGAGGATTACAACGATACCGCCTGGGGCCTGATTCCCGTTCCTTCAAATTGGCAACTCCAGCCGGACTGTCCGGACCGCGCGCTCTACACGAATGTCGTGTATCCCTTTGAGGCCACCCCCCCGTTTCCTCCGGATGCGAATCCCACGGGATGCTACCGCAGGACATTCCATGTGCCGGAGGAGTGGTTGCAGCGCGATGTGCGCCTCGTTTTTGAATCCGTGGACTCGGCATTCCACCTGTGGATCAACGGCCGCGAGGTCGGCTACTCGGAGGACAGCCGCCTGCCGGCCGAGTTCCGCGCCACACCGTTTCTGCGGGCGGGTGAAAACCAAATCACCGTGCGCGTTCTGCGCTATTGCTCGGGCAGTTATCTGGAGGATCAGGATTATTGGCAGATGAGCGGCATCCAGCGTGGCGTGTGGCTGGCCGCCCGCCCGGAGGTTCATATCCGGGACTTCCGCATCCGCACCACCTTTGATGCGGCCTGCCGCGATGCGATGTTGGATGCCACGGTTTATCTGGAGACCCGCGCGCTGCCTCCCCAGCCGGCCGCCACCATCAAGACCACCGAATACGAGGGCCTCCGTGCCAAGGTGAAGCTGCTCGATGCCACGGGTGCCATCGTCGCGGAGTCCGCCCCGCAGCCGTTTTCCGGACAGACCGGAATGTATGGGGATGGGTGCGAGAAGGGGGCTGCCAAGTTCGAGATTCCTGTTTCCGCGCCGCTCCGGTGGTCTCCGGACCATCCCAATCTCTACCGCCTGCTCATGACCGTCACCGATGCCAGCGGGATGACTGTCGACCTGCAGAGTTGCCGCGTCGGGTTCCGACAGGTGGAAATCAAGAACCGGCAGGTCCTTCTCAACGGGCGGCGATTGATCGTGCGCGGGGTCAACCGCCACGAGTTCCATCCCGTGCGCGGGCGGGCCGTGACCATCGAGGACATGCGCCGCGAGATCGTGCTGATGAAGCAGCTTAATTTCAATGCGGTGCGCACCTCGCATTATCCCAACGACACGCGCTGGTATGAGCTGTGCGACGAGCTGGGCCTCTGCGTGGTGGACGAGGCGAACCTTGAAACGCACGGGGTAGGCGGCCTGCTCTCGCTCGATCCCTCGTGGGCGACGGCCTATCTCGAGCGGGCCGTCCGCATGGTGCTGCGCGATCGCAACCATCCCTGCATCTGCTTCTGGTCCCTTGGCAACGAATCCTTCGCCGGGGCGAACCACGCGGCCATGGCCGGCTGGATCCGGTTTTTCGACCCCACGCGTCCCGTCCAGTATGAAAGCGGAAATCCGGGCCCGGTCGTCACGGACATCATGGTGCCGATGTATCCCTCGCTGGACTGGGTCACTGGGGTTATGGGCGATCCGGGCGAGACGCGGCCGATGATCCTCTGCGAGTATGCCTATGCCAAGGGCAACGCAACGGGCAATTTTTTCAAGTTCTGGGAGTTTGTGGACCGCCACCCCGCCTTCCAGGGAGGCTTCATCTGGGACTGGGCGGACAAGTCGATCGCCTTCACGCTGCCCGATGGCCGCCAGGTGCACGGCTACGGGAACGATTTCGGCGAGTGTTTCGATTATGCCGCTGCGGGCGAGGATGCCACCCAGGTGCTCAACGGCCTCGTTGGCGCGGAACTCGACCTCCATCCCGGTGCCTACGAGGTGAAAAAAGTCCAGGCCCCGGTGGGTTTCCGTCTTCAGCCCGGCTGGCCGCTTTGCCTGATTGTGGAGAACAAGCAGCACGATGCCTGCCTCTCGCGCCTCCGGCTGGAATGGGAGATCATCGAAAACGGGCGGCCCGTCCAATCCGGAACAAGCGAGTTCCCTCCTGTCGCTGCCGGAGCGCAAGGCCGGTTGGACCTCCACGCCACGGCTCCGGCGGGCGACCCGGCCGGCCGGGAATTCTTTCTCAATGTGCGCTGTGTCCTCCATCGCGACCTCCCCTGGGCTGCGGCTGGGCACATGGTGGCATGGGATCAATTCCCCCTGCCGTGCGGCACTCCCGCCCGCCCCGTGCCGCGCTCGGCTGCGATCGAAAAAGCCTCACTGGAGCGCTCCGGCGGCCTCATCCGCGTTTTCGCATCCTCGAATTCCTGGGAGTGGGAGGCATCCACCGGCCTGCTCCGTTCCTGGTCGGCAGGTTCGCACGAACTGCTCGCGCGGCCCGTGGTGGAAATGCTGCACCGCGCTCCGACGGACAACGACTTCACGCTTTCAAAGAAGGACAGCTATTTGAAGGATTGGGAGGCTGCGAGTCTCGTTCCCCAACAGCGCCGGCCTGCCGGAATTTCAACCGCGCTTTGCGATGACGGTTCGGCCGTTGTCCTCGTCGAAAGCATTGTGGGAAACGACGCCCATGCGATCCCCTGCACGATCCGCTGGACGGTCTGGCCCGACGGCACTCTGGCCTTCGAGCAATGCGTCACCGTTCCCCCGTCCATTCCCACGCTCGGCCGCATCGGCATCCTCCTCCCGCTTGCCGCGGGTTGGGAGGGCGCGGAATGGTATGGTCGCGGGCCGTGGGAGAACTACCCGGACCGCAACCATGGGGCGCCCGTCGGCCTCTGGAGTTGCCCGATCGCGGAGATGCTCGAGCGTTACCCCGTGCCCGGCGAATGCGGAGGTCGCACCGGTGTGCGGCATCTGGACCTCAAAGGTGCGGCCCGGCGCTTGAGGGTGGAAGGCGAGCCGACCTTCCAGTTCAGCGCCCTGCCGGTTTCTCCCGATGACCTCATCGCGGCGAGGCATGAGTGGGAACTGGTCCCGCGCAAGGAAACATTCCTGATTCTCGATGGCTTCCACATGGGCCTCGGCGGGGATACCGGCTGGACCCGCAATGTGCATCCGGAATATCTCCTCGGCCCCGGCACCTACCGCTGGGCGGCCGCTCTCTTCACCGGCCCGCTCCTTTGATTCCAACCATCCACCCGATCCTCAAACCAACATGCAACCCATCATCCTGAAAAACCGCCGATTCACCTGCCTCTCGCCCACTCTCGTCCGCGTGGAATACTCGCCGGCCGGCACCTTCGAGGACCGCCGCAGCATGGTGGCTTATCCGGAAAAAAAGCCCCTCGCCTTCCAAAGCGTGAGCGAGGACGGGCCCTGGAGCGTGCTGGACACGGGTTTCCTGCAGATCCACACGATGCAAAACGACAAGGCCTGCAGCCGCACGAATCTCGAAATCCGCTGGAGCGATGGCAAGCTCACGCAATTCTGGCGCCCCGGCGACCGCGACTATCAGAACCTTGGCGGCACACTGCGCAGCCTCGACCGCTACAGCGGCAACGCCACAGTCCTCGACGGAGTCCACACGGCCACCATGGAATCGCCCGACATCAGCGGCACGAACTGGCCGGCCTGGATCCAATGCGAGGTCGATCCGCTCTACTCGGGCCTGCATCCCGCGCCACCCGCGCATTTCAACAAGGGCTATTATCTCGACATGACCCGCCAGCCGAGGAATGACGGCCGCTATCTCGAGCATTGCTTCAATTGGTATAAGGACGCCCGCAAATTCTGCCCCGGCGTCCTTTCCGCCTCCGGCTATTTCCTGCTCAACGACTCCGAAGGTGCCGTGCTGGATGCCGACGACTTCCCGGTCGAACGCGACAGCCCCGGCAGCCAAGACTGGTATTTCTTCGCCTACGGGCGGGATTACAAGCAAGCCCTGCGCGATTATCATCTGCTCTCCGGTCCCGCGCCGATCCCCACGCACCGCAGCTTCGGCGTCATCTTCTCCCGCTGGCCCGCCTTCACCGAGGCGGAGATCAACGACATGGTGCGCGATTTCGAGGCGAACGGCTACCCGCTCTCGACCCTCGTCATGGATATGGAGTGGCACACCGAGGGGTGGGGGACCTGGGACTTCAATCCCGGGCTGATCCCCGATCCAGCCCGCTGGTTTGCGCTCTGCAAAAAGCACGGCCTCGAGGTGACCTTCAACGACCATCCACTCGATGTCCGCGAGGACGACTCCCATTTTGCGGAATATTTGGAAAAAGCCGGGCCCGGCGTGGAAATCCGCGAGCGTGAATACAACGGCAAGAAGCTCCGCATGGCCAAGGTGGACATCACCGACAAGCTCCAGAACCGCGCTTTCCGCGAGGTCTGCCACACCGAGATTCTCAATCTCGGGCTCGACTACTGGTGGAACGACGGCTCGCGCGGCCAACTGGCCTCGACCAGCGGCCAACTCGTCGCCAACAAGAGTTTCTTCGAATCCTCCGGGCGAGACGGCAAGCGCGGCATGCTGCTCGCCCGCTATGGAGGCCTCGGCTCCCACCGCTATGGAGCGTTCTTCACCGGGGATGCCAACTCGGACTGGCATGTGCTCCGTCTCCAGTGCGAATTCAACATCCGCGCCGCCGGCGTCGGCCTCTCGCACATCAGCCACGATATCGGAGGCTTCATGGTTTCGCGGAACCAACTCTTTAAAAATGCCGACGGCGTTTCGATTATAGACCCCATCCGCTACCTGCGTTGGCTCCAGCTCGGCGTCTTCGGGCCGATCCTCCGCTTCCATTGCGCGCCTTCCTCGGGAAGCCGCCTGCCCTACGATTACGATGGCGGGCTGGGCGGCGCCTGCCGCCACTGGTTGCGCGTCCGGCACAGCCTTCTGCCCTATTTCTACACCGCCGCCCACGAGTTCCGCAAAACGGGAATCCCGCTCACACGGGGCCTCTTCCTCGAGGAGCCGCACAACCCCGCAGCCTACCGCTTCGACCAGTATTGGTGCGGGGCCGGTCTGCTCGTCGCCCCCGTCCTCGACCTCAGCGACTCCCGCACACTCCACCTTCCCGCAGGCGACTGGTGGGAGTTCGACACCGCGACCAAAGTCCAGGGCGGCCGCGAAATCACCCGCGCCGTCACAGTCCGGGATGTCCCGGTCTATGTCCCCGCTGGAACCATCCTCACCCGTCAAAATCCCGATGGCGACATCCACGCTCCGCACATCCCGCATCTCATTCTCGATGTCTACCCCGGTGCGAACGGCACAGCCGACCTCTATGAGGACGACGGCCGCTCGGATGCCTATAAAAACGGCCGCTTCTGCATAACCCGCTTCACCTTGGACGGCCTGCGCCTTTCCGGGGCCATGGAAACAGGAACCCCGCTCGGCACCACCCGCCGCATCACCATCCAAATCCGCCTCGACAAAGCCCCCGCCAAAATCACCTTCAACAAAACCACCGCATTGGAATGCCAGTCCCAGGCCGGCATCCACACGATCGCCCTTCCCGAACACCCCGCCGACAACCCCTGGGAGTTGCTCATCGAGGATTAAAAAGAGCAGGCAGAGTTTTCAGTCGCGCTGCCGCGCCAAAGAAGGGGACGCGGTCGATCCTGCCGTGAAAGACACTCGCGCCGGAACCTCATCGATAAACCAATCGCGCCTTGCGCCCATCCTGCCCGGATATCACGGAACCACGAATATCCCGAATGAACACGAATCATACCAACAAGGAGAATCTGCTGCGAAGCAGCATCCCCGTTCGTGAAATCCGGGCTGTTCGTGGTTGAAAAATATGTTTCGCGAGGACGACACGCCTCCCCGGCAGTCACAGACAGCCGCTACAGTCCCGCGCGGCTTTTTGATTAAGCGCTCCATGTTGCGCGTTTAAAGTTACTTGTTTCCACTATTCCGTAGCGTTCAGTTGAATGCCTTCTCGCTACTATTTGTGAAACATTTCCACAAGACCATCCGCCACCTTGGCGCTTGTTGTTGCGGACAGCTTTCCGAGGCGCTTTACCATGCGAGTCTTGTCCACAGTCCTTATCTGATCGAGCACCACTTGTCCTTGTTTGCCTTGAAATGAGCAATCCACCCTCGATGGGTAGCTTCGAGTTCAGCTTGTCAGCGGTGGGATGGTTGCCGTCCCGATATGGCGATTCATTTCATCCGGCGAAGCGCGCTGTCGGCGGAAGAGGGGCGCACGGTCGTCTCGACCGTGAATGAAACTGCCGCCGCAACCTCATCGATTCCTGTTACGCGCCGACACAAAGGGAAAGGGGCGCGGCCTCACCTCCGGTTCCTGGAGGCTGCGGAACAGAGGAACAACGCTGCCCCTGTGTTGTCGCACTTGTCTCCCGCTTTCCTTGCACTTCAGAATCTCTGAAATTACGGTCGACAATTCGACTGCTCGTCCTAATATAGTTCCAATTTCCGCTGGCAAGGTGACTCTGTTCCACTCCATATTTTGATTTCCGAGCTTTTGGTGTCACTGACGCGCATTGGATTTTAAAGGCTTCACTTTTCACATGACATCCCAAGAAGAAAAAAATGAGTGTGGCGGCGGGCAGGAGGGGCGTTGGAAACCGGCGCTGACTTGGCGCTCCAGTGCAGCATCCCTGCTGGTCATGTTGGGACTCGCGTTTTTTACACAAAAATCGACGGTCGCCATGGGCATGGAATCCTCCTCGGAGTTCGGCCTTCCGATTCCGGGCTTGGTCATGATTTCCGTGCTGATCGGACTGGTTGGCATGCTGGCAGTTTTTTTCCGGTTGAAATTTCTGTCGCGGGCGGAATTGGTGTGTGTTTTTTACACCATGGTGCTGGCGGCGCCATTGATGACGCAGGGATTCTGGCACCGGGTGTTGAGTATAACCTCGACCATTCCACGAAGCGGGGATTTCAAGAAAATGGAGTTTTTGAGCGACAAGCTCTGGCTGCATGGGCCGAATATTTTGGGAAACCAGTTTGACAAGCCGTTTGTGCTGGAGGGGTCGCCGGCTTCGGGGGTGGTTGTGAAGTCCGCCCGCGTGGATGTCTCCACTTCAGGCAAAGGCATCGTTCCCGGAGAACCCTACATGGTTTACTTCCAGGCCAAGGCGGAAAAACTCGACTCCGGTTCCTACTATTTTCTCAGGGCGCGAAAACCGGGAGGTGAAAATTCCCAAGAGATCGTCCGCTCCAGGGAGCTGGCCAAGGTGGACAAAATGAACCCGGAGGGCTTTGTGTCTGTTGGGCTTTACGGGTTTCAGTTTTTC
>JBJTGE010000115.1:0-3354 GCA_046093785.1 Spartobacteria bacterium | reverse complement strand
GAAAGGTCGCCACGACGAATTGCTGGCGCTCAAGGGCCACTACCACAGCCTATACACCGGAGGGAGCACGGACGAATGAGTCACAAAAGAAAAATGGTTGGTGGCTGTTCTTTGGCGATGCTTGGCATCCGCCAAAAAGTCCCGGGGAGCGCGCCCGCCCCCCGGCGCGGTCGGGGGGGCCCCCGCGCCCGACTTGTTGAAAAAGCCACCGGCCTTCGGCCGGATTCTCCGAACCGCCCCGCGAGGGCGCGGGACGGAACGCCCGGGGCGGGCGTGCTCCCCGGGACCTTGCAGCGAAGTCTTTTTCAAACGGTATGACTAAAAAGGAAAATAAACCCTTCAGGTTTCTAGCGCCGCTGGATCGATTGGTGATGCGGATTCCCGCTTTGCGCCATGTGCTGCGTCCCGACTCCGACACGATGGTTCTGCGCCAAACACATTTCTGGTCGCGGGCCATTCTCTGGACGATCATCGGCACATTTGTTGCAGCGGTGCTCTGGGCCTGCTTCGCAAAGACCGACGAGGTCATCCATGCCACCGGAAAACTTGAGCCGCGCGGCTCTGTGCGCGATGTCCAATCGCCCGTCGGCGGGGTCGTCGAGGAATCCGTGGTTCGCGAGGGCGACAGGGTCAAAGCCGGTCAAATCCTCGTTCGCCTCGACTCCAAAGTCTCCGCTGCGGAAGTGAAATCGCTCGAGGAACGGTTGGCCTCGATGAATGCCGAGCGCGCTTTTTACGACAGCCTCTTCAACGAGGCCCAGCCGGCCGATGCCGCTCCCAAAACGGTTTCGCGAGAGATCGCCGATCTGGCCAAGAACCGCGCTGCTCTGATGGCCGAGGTCAAACTCCTGCGCCGCCTGCGCGACGAGACCAGCCAGCTTCACAAGGCCATCCAGACATCCGAGGCTTCGAATGCGGCACTAGGAGTTGAGGATCCGGTTTCCATCCAGCTTGCGGAAATGAAGGCGCTCGTCGAGGGGGACTATGCGCGCGAGCAGGGGCTCGATGCCGACTCGGACAGCTTGAAATTTTTTGCCAACGAGCTCACGAGCCTCTCCGAGCAATACCTGCGCTCCCGCGACCAGCTCGAGGAGTTGCGCAAGATCGAAGCCAATAAAAGGCAGGCCTTCGAGGCCTTCACCAAGCTCAACAAGGACGGCAACCTCTCCCGCGTCGATTTCCTCGCCCGTCAATCGGAGTGGATGAATTCAATCGCCCAAGTCAAAAACCTCGAGGCCCAAACGCAAAACATCCCGACCGTTTTCAAGACCGAAACGAACAATCGCATTCAAGAAAACGGCAAGCGCATCGCCGAGATCGATGCCAACCTCACCAAGGTCCGATTGGAAAATGTGAAGCTCATTTCCGAAACCGGCAGCCGCCTCGCCGCCGCGCGGGAGACTTTGGTTTACCACGAGATCAAGGCACCGTCGGATGGCATCGTTTTTGAAACCGTCGCCACCAAGCCCGGCACTGTCGTTGCCGCAAAGGATCCCGTGCTTCGCATCGTGCCCAGCGGCGAGTTGATCGCCAAAGTGGACATCACAAACCGCGACATCGGCTTCATCAGCCTGGGAATGCCCTGCGAGGTGGAGGTGGATACATTTCCCAAACGCGAATTCGGTTTTATCGAAGGCGAGGTTTACTTCGTCGGCTCGGATGTCTTGCCGCCGAACGAGGTCAGGAAATTCTACAGCTTCCCGGCGAAAATCTCGCTCGCCAAGCAATCGCTACAAGTGCGCGACAAAAACATCACACTCCAATCCGGCATGTCCGTGGGCGTGAACATCAAAGTCCGCAAGCGGCATGTCATCAATATCTTCTTGGACAGCCTCCTCGGCCCAATTGACAAAATGAAGGAAGTCCGCTGACGCGCTAAATTCGTCCACCGCCAATTTCCTTTTGACTTCCCAACCCTCATTTCACTAATAATCACCAAGTCCCAACTATGAAAAATACCTCCACACTCGCACCTTTGCTCATTGGTTCGCTCGTCGCGATGTTTCAATTCACTGCCACCCCTGCAGCCCGCGCCTTCGGAGGCCCTCCAGGAGGCCCATCCAGCAATGGGAACTATTTCCCGAATGACGGCACCTTCTCTGCGGTCGTTCGCGGGGAGAATCTAACGGGAACCGTTCAATTTAGCACCACCGCGGGTTCAGGTGACACGGGAGCTGGTTCGACAGGTGTCTCCACGATTTTTTACGATGGTGATACCTATCAAGGAAATTCGCAAGGCGCGTATAATCCTCAAGCCTCTACGATGACTGTGAATTTTCAGGCCGATGTCGAAGGGCAGGGCGAAAACACCATTATTGTAAGAACGCCGATTACAACACTTGGAACTTCAACTACTAACGGGACCGTAACAAACACCTCTACAACAACATTCCAGCCAACTCGCCAATATCAGTTCTTTGATTCTCTTTACCTCAATGGAGCTGCCGAATGCAAAACCTCCAATGCTTTTCCCAACCAAAAATTCAGTGGCTCTGGCGAGGCGGAATTTCAGCAACTTGAGTTTGCTGGAAACACCCCTTTTCTTGATGCGGTTCGCTTGCCTATTTCAGTGAGTGGAGTGCGGTTGTCCAATACCTCCAGCACTTTTACCACAGCCAATGTCAGGCCACCTTCCCAAAACGAGTTTTCCTTGCTTGTCCCGTAGGCGCATTTGACCGGTTACAAAATCCCAATGCACCGCGCCCCACGCGCCTTCACCCTGCTGGAGATGTTGGCGGCCGTAAGTATCGTTCTCATCCTCGTTGCGACAATTTATCCTGCGCTGGAAAAACTTACTCCCAGGGCGGAAATGGTCGTGTGCATGGGCAATCTCCGCAGCCTCCACACAGCATTTTCAGCCTACGCCACCGAGGGTTGGCCACAAATTCCCAAAGGAATAGCCCTTGGTTCCAACGAAGAACAACGCTGGTGGCTTGAGTTCACAAAGAAAAACCTCGGTCTTCCGGAAAAAACCTGGCGCTGCCCCACCATCACGCGCCGTTTCAAATCAACCACCGAAGCCGAACGCCCGATCATCCACTACCTGCCGACTCCCTTTTCCGCGCACCCCAACAAAGCCAACAAAAACGCGCAAATGCCTTGGTTCATCGAAATCGGCAACGCCCACGGCAGCGGCAATCTCCTCGTCCGCCAAAACGGGACCGTCGAACCCGCCCCCCAGTGAGCACTCACAAATCCCCCCCCCCTGTAGCGGCGGTCTGCGACCGCCGAAAATCGACGGCGCTCACAGAGACGGCGCATAACAAAGCAGTCCGTTGTAGCGGGGGTGTGCGACCGCCGGGAGAAAACAAAAAAGGCCAGCAAAAAAAACCCCCCCAACGTGTAGCGGGGGGG
>JBJTGE010000114.1:0-26816 GCA_046093785.1 Spartobacteria bacterium | reverse complement strand
GCGGCGAGGCGGTCGGGAGTCGATTCGTCGCTGAGAATGATGGTGCCGGATTCCGCGATGGCTCCTGCGGAGGGCGTGAAGGCGGCGTCGATCTCGTTGACCCGGGCGCGGGTGTATTCGGAAGTGACTTCACAGAATTCCGAGCACAGAGCGGCAAGACGGGTCAGCGGGGCGGGAATGTAAACGGTGCGGACACCTTGGCTGCGAAGCCAAGCGGCGCAGGACTCCATGTCGGTGAAGCATTTTGTGCCGGTGGCTGCGGCCCGTTTCTGGAAGAGGGCGAGGGAATCCGCCTCGGCAGCGAGCCAGTGCGGCTCGGCGACATCTTTTGAGAAAACAGGGCGGGCTGTGCGTTCGGGCAACGGAGCGAGGGCGGCTCGAACGCTGGAGAAGATTTGTTCGCGGGCGGTGCTCATTTTTTACGGCGGTCTTTCATCCAGGAGCGGAACTCGCCGCCGCGCCACTCGGGGAGCGTGCGGGTTTTCAGCCAGGGTTGCAGGTAGGGAAGCGGGAGTTTTTCCAGAGGGACGAGGTTCATGACCTTGTTACTCTTCATCGCAAAGCGCCAGAGCATCGGGCTGGAGGCCAGTTTGGCAAAGGCGCCCATCGGCGGTGTGCCGGGCGACGGGGCGTGTTCCTCGTGACCGCGGTTGCGGAGTTTGAGCAGCAGGTCGGGAATCGGGATATCCACCGGGCAGACTTCATTGCAGGCTCCGCAAAGGCTGGAGGCCTTGGGCAGATCGGCGAGTTGTTTGAAATTTTTGCCTGCGAGAAGAGGCGAGAGAACAGCTCCCACGGGGCCGGGATAAACGCTACGGTAGGCGTGACCAGAGGCTTGGCGGTAAACGGGGCAGACATTCAAACAGGCTCCGCAGCGGATGCAGCGCAGGATTTCGCGGCAATCGGAGGCGAGTATCTGGGAGCGCTGGTTGTCCACAAAGATCACATGCATCTCCTGCGGACCGGAGGGCCGGTCGGTGCGGGCGGGGCCGTTGATGAACTCGGTGTAAACCGTGAGTTGCTGGCCGGTGGCGGAGCGGCCGAGAAGGTTCAGAAGAACGGCGAGCTCGGCATCCGAGGGGATGACTTTTTCGATTCCCACGAGAGCGATATGGATCTTCGGCGCGGCGAGGCAGAAGCGGGAATTGCCCTCGTTGGTCACCAACACGAGACGACCGCTCTCGGCGGAGACGAAGTTCGCACCGGTGATGCCGGCATCCGCCTGCAGATATTTGTCGCGCATGAAAACGCGGGCGCGGCGGGTGATGGTTTCCGGGTCGTCATTGTAGTCGCCGAGGCCTTCGCGCTCGAAGCTCTTGGCAATATCGCGACGGTTTTTGTGGATGATCGGCTTAACGATGTGGCTCGGGTGGTCGCCGTCGATTTGGATGATGTATTCCCCGAGATCGGTCTCGACGGATTCGATGCCCATGGAGCCGAGGTGGTCGTTCAAATGAATCTCCTCGGAGATCATGCTCTTCGATTTCACAACCTTTTTGGCACCGGCTTTTTGAAGAATATCCGATACCGCCCGGCAGGCATCATCTGCTGTGACAGCGTAGTGAACATGGGCGCCTTGGCGTTTCAAGCTTTGCTCGGCCTGCTCGAGGTAGGTGTCGAGGTGCTCGATCGCATGCTGGCGAATCTGGCCGGCGAGGCGGCGGAGATCGTCGGGAGCGGAGTAGTCGGTGCCGAGAACGGTGTAGCGCTTCTCAGTGCCGGCGGCGCTGTTGCTACGGACGGCTTGTTGCACGCCCCGGTCGAGGCGGCGGGCGAAGAGTTCGACTTTTTGTTCAGCCATGACGGTGGAGGGCGCTTTGGAGGATTTGGACGAAGTGGAGGGTTTTAACCGGCTGCCCGCCGCGATCGGCCAGGCCGCCGAGGTGCATGAGGCAGCTCATATCTCCAGAGACTATAAAGTCGGGATTGGACGCTGTCAGGTGCTCAAGTTTCAAACATCCCATGGATGAGGAAACATGCGGAAAACTCACAGAGAATGTGCCACCGAAGCCGCAGCACTGCTCGGCCTCGCCGAAGGGAATCACTTCGAGACCGTCAATCGACTGGAGGAGCTTCAGAGCCGCCTCGCCGCTGCCGGTGCCGCGCGTGTGGCAGGCTCGGTGAAAGGCGATACGGGCTGGAAATCGACCGGGCCATTTTTCGATACCGAGGCCATTCACGAGAAAATCGGCAAGCTCCCAAGTGCGGTTGGCGAGTTTTTGAACAGTCGGGAGGTCTTTTTCCTTCTCGAATTCCAGCGGGGCGCCGTGGAAGAGCATCGCGGCACAGGAACCGGATGGCACAATGACCGGTTTGTCCCCCTCGAAGACTCGCGTGGTGTGGCGCATGACCTCGCGCGAGGCTGGCCAGTCGCCGCAATTGAAGGCTGGCTGGCCGCAGCAGGTCTGGTTCTCCGGGAACTCGACTTCGCAACCGGCATGTTCAAGCACTTCGACAGTTGCTTTTGCCACACTGTCGAAAAAGGCGTCGCAGAGGCAGGTGGCCATAAGCTGAACGGTGCGACCGGTGGGGCGGGAGGGGCTTTGTGTCATGAAAGTGCGGATTGGATTTGGAGGAAACGCTGGACTTTCTCAGACCATGTTACGCTGCGAACAGGGTCGTGGATTTGAGGATTGCAGGAATTGCGCAAAATTTCGCGCCCCTCGGCGAGGGATTTGATTTCCCCGGTGGCGATGAGTTGGGCGATGATGTTGCCTGAAGCCGTGGCCTCGACGGGACCTGCCTCCACGCGGAGGCCGGTGGCATCGGCGGTCATTTGATTGAGCAATGTGTTGCGGCAACCTCCACCGACGACTTGAAGGGTGTCCGGCAGATTCGGAATCATGTTTTTCAACCTCTGAATCATGAGGCTGTATTTGACGGCGAGGCTCTCCAGGATGACGCGGATGATTTCGGCCTTGGATGCCGGAGCGGGTTGGTTCGTTTTTTTGATCCAGTCCAAAATGGCCTGAGGCATATCGCAGGGTTTGCCGAACTCCGGCGCATCGGGGTCGATCAATGCTGCGGCGTTGGCGTTTCGAGCCATCTCGACCATCTCGCCATATTCTATCGCATGACCCTGTTCGGCCCAGACACGGCGGCATTCTTGGAGGAGCCACATGCCTGCGATATTGGTGAGGAAGCGGGTGGTGCCCTCGAGGCCTTGTTCGTTGGAAAATTTTGCGTCGAATGCTTCTTGGCTGAGGACCGGTGCGGCGAGCTCGATTCCCAAAAGCGACCATGTGCCAGAGCTTAAAAAGAGAGGGTTCGAGCGCGATGGCACGCCAGCCACGGCCGAGGCGGTGTCGTGGCTGCCGCAGGTGGTGACTTTGACGCCTCGCAGGCCGGTTGCTGCGGCGAGCGCGTCAGTGAGTTCGCCAATGATGACGCCCGGTTCGGTGACTTTTCCTAAGATCTGCGCGGGGATTCCGAGGGTCTCAGCGAGTTCGGCATCCCATTCAGCCGTGCCTGCGCGAAGGAGGCCGGATGTGCTCGCAATGGTCCGCTCGATGGCCCTCACGCCGCAAAGCCGGTAATTCAGGTAATCCGGCATGAAAAGCAGGCTCTGCGCTTGTTTTAATGCCTGCGGCGTCAGCCGGGACTCGGCCATGAGCTGGTAGATCGTATTAAAAAACAGCGGCTGAATGCCCGTGCGGCTCCAGATTTTTTCCTCGCCGACAAGGCGGGCGGCTTCAGCAATCATGCCATCCGTCCTCGAATCCCGATACATCCAAGGTTCGTTGAGAGCCGCGCCATCCGGCCCGATCAAGGCGTAATCCACTCCCCAGGTATCAACCGCCACGGAAACGATATCCCCTCCGAAGCGCGCGCCGGCTGCAGCGAGGCCCTGTGTGATTTCCTTGAATAGCCCCTCGGCATCCCAATGCCACCCGTCGGCCGTTTGCAGGCCACTGTTGGGAAACCGCGCGGCCTCCTCAATTTCGAGTCGGAATCCATCGAAATGCCCGGCCATGACACGCCCGCCTGAAGCGCCCAGATCGACAGCCAGAAAGGATTTACGGGCGGCACTCATTCTGCCACCTCCAAGCGCACTCCCTGCGAAACGACAGCATCGCGCACATCATCCTGCGGGGGAAAATCAGTGATCCAAAAATCCACATCGGAATTCTTGGCGAAGAAAAAACTCGAGGACAAGCCGGCTTTTGTGTGGTCGGCCAAAAGAACCACCTCCGGGGTCCTTAAAACAACCTGCCTTTTGAGTTGGGCCTGCTCCTCCGTGGCATCGCTGAGCCCGAGTGAGGGGTCGAGTCCACGGCAGGAAATAAAAGCCGCATCGATGCGGTGCATTTCGAGACCCTGCATAGCCGCCCAGCCAGTGCAGGAAAGTGAAGCCTGCGCCAAGCGACCGCCGAGAAGACACACGGAAATGTGGTTTTTTTCAGCGAGCGAAAGGGCGGCTTGGAGCGAGTTCGTGATCACCGTGAGAGGCTTGTCGGGAAGAATCGCGGCCAATTGAAGGACGGTCGTGCTGGCGTCAAAATAAACCGTGCTTTCCTCGGCCACGCGGGCCAGTGCGGCGCGAGCAATGCGCGCCTTGGCGGAGGCATTCTGCGCCATGCGCTCACGCATCGGGAACTCTCGCCGACTTACATCCAGTCGCAAGGCCCCGCCATGGGTGCGCACGAGTTGACCATCCGTTTCCAGACGCTCGAAATCACGGCGCACGGTTTCTTCGGTGACACCAAGTTCGGCGGCGACCTCAACGGTTCGCACGCTACCTCGGGCGTTCAGACATTCGATCAATTTGCGATGGCGTTCCAGAGCGAGCATTGGCTTTTTCTTTGTTTAGATCATTTTTTATTCGACAAACAATAAAAAACAAACAAAAACAAAAGCGATGCCAACAACAAACCCCACCCCAACCACCATGAAACATGTCACCATGCACTGGAATCCCACCGACCCCGTCGCGCCGAATTCCGTAGAAGAACTCATTCACCGCTCGAATTGCCTCGGCACCGACCAGCGGATCACCAACACCGGCGGAGGCAACACCTCGTCCAAGATTTCCGAAAAAGACCCGCTGACTGGCGAAATGGTCGAAGTGATGTGGGTCAAGGGCTCCGGCGGCGACCTGCGCACCTCGAAGAAAGAAAACTTCTCGTCGCTCTACCAATACAAACTCCTCGACCTCCAGCGCGTCTATGCAGCCCGCGCCGACAAGGGCCTAAAATCACCCGCTGAAGACGAAATGGTCGGCATGTTCTCGCATTGCACCTTCAACCTGAATCCCCGCCCCTCCTCGATCGACACGCCTCTCCACAGCTTCATCCCGCACGCCCATGTGGACCACACGCATCCGAACGCCGCCATTTCCGTGGCTGCCTGCGCGAAGAGCATCGAGGTGACGAAAGAAATCTACGGCGACGAGGTCGTGCATATTCCTTGGATGCGCCCCGGCTTCGAACTCGGACTCGCCATGCAGGAAGCCTGCAAAAAACATCCGCAAGCCAAAGGCTTCATCATGGGCCAGCACGGCCTCATCAACTGGGGAAAAACCGGTCGCGAGTGCTACGAACTCACTCTGGAGCTGATCGAAAAAGCCGCCGAGCACATTGAGAAAAAGCAGGCCGAACGCGGCGGCGAGGCTGCCATTTTCGGCGGAGCCGTCCAAGCCGCCCTGCCTGAGGAGAAGCGCCGCGAAGTCTTTGCCGCCCTGCTCCCATGGCTTCGCGGTCAAGTGAGCCAAAAGAAACGCTTCATCGCCACCATCCAGGACGACGAAAAAATCCTGCGCTTTGTGAACTCGAAGGACGCCCCGCGCCTTGCGGAGCTTGGCACCAGCTGCCCAGACCATTTCCTTCGCACGAAGATCAAGCCCCTCTACATCGGCACTGCACCGAAGGCGGACACGCCCGTTGAGGAGATCGTCGCCTCGCTGAAAACCCAACTCGCCGCCGGTCTCGAGAAATACCGCGCCGACTACGCCGCGTATTACAATGCCTGCAAGCGGGCCGATTCCCCCGCCATGCGCGACCCGAACCCGACCGTCATTCTCATCGCCGGACTCGGTATGGTGGCGTTTGGAAAAGACAAATCCGAATCCCGCGTCACGGCGGAATTCTACAACTGTGCGGTCGAAGTCATGCGCGGTGCCGAGGCTCTCGGCGGTTACATTTCACTTCCGGCCCAAGAAGCCTTCGACATCGAATACTGGGCCCTCGAGGAGGCCAAGCTCCGCCGCATGCCCGCCGACAAGGAACTCGCGGGCCGTGTTGTGGTGGTGATCGGTGCCGGCAGCGGCATCGGCCGCGAAACAGCCCTGCGCCTTGTTCGCGAGGGTGCGCACATCGTTTGCGTGGACCTCAACCAAGCGGCGGCACAAGCCACGGCGGATGAAATCCTCGCCAAAACCGGACTCGGAATCGGTGTCGCCGGAACTGGCATTTCAGGCTGCGGATCGGCCATCGGCCTGCAAGCAGATATCACCAAGCGCGAGAGCATTCGCGCCATGCTCAACCAGGTCATCCTGGCCTACGGCGGATTCGATTCCATCGCCGTCACAGCCGGCATTTTCGTGCCGAGCGACACGACTGGTCACATCCCCGACGACAAATGGGCACTCACCTTCAATATCAATGTTACCGGCAGCTACCTCGTCGCTGATGAAGCCGCGAAGGACTTCAAAGCCCAAGGCCTGCGCGGTTCGATGGTTCTCACCACGAGCGCCAACGCCGCCGTCGCCAAAAAAGGCAGCGTCGCCTACGACACCTCAAAGGCTGCAGCGAACCACCTCGTGCGCGAACTCGCCATGGAACTCGCCCCGCTCGTGCGCGTCAACGGCGTCGCGCCGGCCACAGTCGTTCAAGGCAGCGCCATGTTCCCGCGCGACCGCGTCATCGGCTCGCTCGCAAAATATGGCATTCCCTACACGGACGACGAAGCCACCGAGTCGCTCACGACCAAGCTCGCGCAATTCTACGCCGACCGCACACTCACCCGCTCGCCGATCACCCCGGCCGACCAGGCGGAAGCCTATTTTCTCCTCATCGCCGACAGGCTGTCCAAAACCACCGGACAGATCGTGACGGTGGATGGCGGCCTGCACGAAGCGTTCCTGCGTTAATCCCAAGGAAAAATCCCAACTCAAAAAGGCAGGGCAGCGATGCCCTGCCTTTTTCGCATCCCGATGATCAGTGTGGCGCAGCAGCACACGGTTGCGTTAGTTTTTAGAAATAATCATGTCTAAACCTGCCAAGCTTCCCTTCCCGCAACTGGTGCGGGCATTTTGGAATCCCTACCTGCGTTTGCTCGGATACATGACGCCCTACCGGAGGCAGTTTTTCATGGGAATCGCATTCGGTGTGCTGGCAGGCATCGTGAGCGGCTCACTCACGCTGGTGATCTTGAAGGCGGGTGAATCGATTGGCGTGAAGGTGGACAAATCCGCATTGATGCCGGGAGCTGTTTCGAACGACGGACCCGGCATCGGCGGGGTGATCTGGATAAGCCTGCTCATTCCGCTGGTGATGGTCTTGCGCGGGCTTTTTTCCTACCTGAATGTTTACTACCTCGCGTGGGTCAGCCTGCGCGTGCTGCGTGACATCCGCACCCAGCTTTTCTCACACCTCATGTCGCAGTCTCTGGATTTTTTCAACCGCGAGAAATCCGGCAAGCTCATGTCGCGCGTCATGAGCGACACCCGCGTGACGCAGAACGCCCTCACCTCGATCTCGGGGGATATCATCAAGGATCCGATCGCGATCATCACACAGGTCGCCGTCCTGGTGGCGATCGACTGGAAATTCAGTCTTACGACTCTCGTGCTCTTCCCGCTTTGCATCGTGCCGGTCGTTGTCTTTGGAAGAAAGGTGCGTTCGGCGGGCAAGGCGGAGGAAAAAGAGGCCGCGCAAATGTCGATCATCCTGCAGGAAACCTTCGCCGGTGTGCGCGTCATCAAAAGCTTCGCCCGCGAAGGCTACCAGACCGAGCAGTTCGCCAAATCCAGCGACACCCAATGCCGAAACAGCCTGCGCGTCCGCAGGAGCTCCGACATCGTCCAGCCCCTCATCGAGTCCGTCGCAGCCTTCGGGGTCGTTCTGGCGATGATCTATGTCTATTACAACGACATCAGTTTCATCAAATTCGCGGCGCTCTGCGGCGGCATTTTCATGCTCTACAACCCCGTGAAAAACCTCAGCCGCATCCCGATGCTCATGCAGAAATCTATGGTCTCGGCGGAAAATGTTTTCGCCCTCATGGAAATGAAGCCGAGCATCACAGACAAGCCCGGCGCGCGAGTGCTCGATCGCTGCGACGGCCGGATCGAGTTGGAGAATGTGAGTTTCGACTACGGCATCGACAAGGCCGCCGTTCAAAATGTGAGCCTGCATATCGAGCAGGGGAAAAAATACGCGCTGGTCGGCGCAAGCGGCGCGGGAAAGAGCACGATCCTCTCGCTCATCATGCGATTCTACGATCCCCAGCACGGCGTGGTGCGCCTCGACGGCACCGACCTGCGCGACCTCGCCCAGCACTCGCTCCGCGAGCAAGTCGGCATGGTCACGCAGGAGACATTTTTGTTCCACGACACGATTTTTGAAAACATCCGCTACGGCAGGCTCGATGCGACCAAGGACGAGGTGATCGCCGCTGCCAAATCCGCCTTCGCGCACGACTTCATCATGGCCCAACCAGACGGCTACGAAACCGTCGTCGGCGACAAGGGCTGCATGCTGAGCGGTGGACAGCAGCAACGCCTCGCCATCGCCCGCGCCCTGCTCAAGAACGCACCCGTGCTTCTCCTCGACGAGGCCACATCCGCACTCGACTCCGAAAGCGAGCGCATGGTCCAGGCCGCGCTGGAGCGCCTCTCCGAGGGCCGCACCGTGGTTGCCATAGCCCACCGCCTCTCGACGATTCTGAAATCCGACTGCATCGTCGTCATGGATCACGGCCGCATCGCCGCCACCGGCCGCCATGAGGAACTCCTCGCGAAATCCGACCTCTACCGCAGCCTCTACGAGCTCCAATTCCACCACAGCGAGGGCCCTGCCCCCTCGGTGACCGTGTGATGAATCTCCAACCTTGGATGCGACCGGAGCACCTCGCACCGGGCGACACCAAAAGCCTGCAAGGCGATTGGAGCGGACTGGAATTGCACACGATCCGCTCGACGGACGATCCCTTTTTTGAAACCGCCTTCGGAGCGCTCTGGGAGGAATTCGGCGCAGCAGGCGAAATGGAGCAAGAGGGAGTCATCACCAAGCGAATGAAATGGCATCCCTCCCAAATGCACGAGGGATCCGCCCTGCTCTATGCCATGCAACTCATCACCCGCCGTGGTGAGTTTGTTGCGGTGAGAGACCATACAGTCATCCTCCTCGAAAACGAATCCGGTGCCATCGTGCACCTGTCGCACAATCTGGTTGCACCCGCATGGAGGCGCAGCGGAATCGCCGGCTGGCTCCGCGCCCTGCCAATCTCGACCGCGAGAGAGACCCTCGCGACCACAGGTCTTCCGCCCAACACCCCGATCACGCTGGTCGGCGAGATGGAACATTTCAATCCCGAGTCCGAGGCAACTGGAATCCGCCTCAAAGCCTATGAAAAGGCGGGATACAAAATGGTAGACCCCGCCCTTGTGGACTACCGGCAACCGGACTTCCGCGACCCGCAAATCATCGATCAGGAAAACGGCCCGCAACCCATCCCTCTCTGCCTCATGCTGCGCCGCATCGGTCGCGAGCATGAGGAATTTGTCAGCGGCACCGAAGTCCTCCAGTCCGTCAATGCCCTTTACAAAATGTATGGCCGGGGCTTCCGAAAACAGGACATGCAAGCCGTCCACGAAACCCTCAAAAACTACCCGCCGCCGCATGCCTGCATACCGCTCATCCGGCCCACAAGTGTGCTGAAGAATCCGAAACAAGCGGGAGACATCTCACCTCTTTCTTTGGATAGTCCTTGGACTTGACCTGCCCGTATTTTGGAGGCGAACTTAAGTTTATGGGGCTAACGCGCATCGCCAATCCGATTTATGACGGGGCATTCAAATACCTGTTGGATGACAACAGGGTCGCCCGGCTTTTTCTCTCGACGATGATCGGTGAGGAGATTGTCGAGTTGACCTTTCGCCCACCGAGCACCGCACCGATGTCGAGCAACGCAATGTCACTGTGTTCCGAATCGATTTTGCGGCCCGTATCGCACTGCCCAACGGCGGAGAGAAACTCGTCATCATTGAAATCCAGAAAGCGAAATTTGCATCCGACATTATGCGCTTTCGCAAATATCTCGGCCGGCAATACCTCTCCAAGGAGAATTCCTACACCGTGAATGGCGAACTGCGCGCCATGCCGATCCTCAGCATCTACCTGCTCGGGCATTCCCTCGAGCATACCGAATCGCCAGTCATCCGGGTCGTCCGGCAGTATCTTGACGCAACCGGTCGCGAACACATCGCACGCCAAGAGGACTTCATCGAAAGCCTCACCCACGACAGCATCATCGTGCAGATCCCGCACCTGAAGCAGCGCCGCCAAAATGATCTGGAATCCTTGCTCGGAATTTTCGACCAAAGCCAGAAAGACCCCGCTGATGCCCACACGCTCAGCATCCGGGAGGAGGATTACCCGGAGAAATTTCAGGGAGTCATCCGCCGCCTGATCAAAGCCATCAGCGAACCCGATGTGCGCGAAACGATGGACGTCGAGGACGACTACCTCGAGGACCTCGAAGATATGGAACGCATGGTTGCGGAAACAAACGCAGCCCTTGCCGAGAAAAACGCCGCCCTCGCCGAGAAAGAGGCTGCTCTCTCAGAGAAAGAGGCTGCTCTCTCAGAGAAAGAAGCCGCCCTCGCCGAGAAAGACTCTGCCCTCGCCGAGAAAGACGCTACCCTTGCCGAGAAAAACGCTGCTCTCACAGAAAAAGACGCTGCTCTCGCCGAGAAAAACTCTGCCCTCACAGAAAAAGACGCGCTGATTGAGAAAGCTATTTCGATGCTTGTCGCTGGAGGCTTGAGCGAGAAAGACGCTCGCGCCAAGCTCCTCGGATAGGGGGTCCATAGCGCGAGCTGATCCGGCAGCCAGCTGTCTTCCTGTCCACCCTTTGTGATGCAATTTCAAGAGGGCTGAGGCAGTGTCCTGAACAAAATGCTTATTGGCACATCCTGCAGCATCGTGCGCTCAAGCATTTCAAAACCGCAGCGCTCGAAGAGTTTTTCTGCGGACTCCGTGAAAACATGCAACCGCTTTGCTCCCGCAGCCGCCGCGAGTTCGATGGCAGCTTGCACAAGCTCCAAGCCGTGTCCGCGCCCGCGTCTCTGCGGAACAACATACAGACTTGCAAGCCATGGATCCAAAGCCAGCCGTGCCGGACAGTCCCCGAAAACAACACTCACCGACCCCACCAACTCCATCCCCTCATGCAAAACGAGCGTCGCGGGCAGGGAGCCATCCGCTTTTTGCTTCAAAAACTCTGCCAGAGCGGTCTGTTCATCCCAATCCGCGTAAAGATGCTTCCACTCCGCAGCATGCAAAGCAGCCAGCTCATCGCGAAAAAATGGAACATCCGCAAGGTGCGAAATCATAGGGCGACAGGCTGTAAAAATTTCTGATCAACAGAATGTCGAAGCCATGTAGATCGGGCTTAAACGCCGCGCAGGCCGGTGAGGAGGAGTTCGGCGTTGGAGCGGGTGTGCTGGAGGTTGGTGACGAGGATTTCCATGGCCTCGGCGGCGGGGAGTTCGGAGAGTTGGCGGCGGAGGAGGAGGATGCGTTCGTATTCGTCGGGGTGGAGGAGGAGTTCGTCGCGGCGCGTGCCGGATTTGACGATCTGGATGGCAGGGAAGATGCGCATTTCGGCGATGGAGCGATCGAGGTGCAGCTCCATGTTGCCGGTGCCTTTGAACTCCTCGAAGATGAGGTCGTCCATGCGGCTTTTGGTTTCGATGAGGGCGGTGCCGAGGATGGTGAGGCTGCCGCCCTCTTCGGTGTTGCGGGCGGCGCCGAAGAATTTGCGGGGTTTGGCGAGGGCCTTGGCATCGACGCCGCCACTCATGGTGCGACCGCCCTTGCCGGGTTGGAGATTGTTGTAGGCGCGTGCCATGCGGGTGATGGAGTCGAGGAGGATGATCACATCGCGTCCGAGTTCGACAAGGCGCTGGGCGCGGTTGGCTACGCTTTCGCAGATCTGGACATGGCGGGCGACGGGCTCATCGAATGTGGATGCGTAGATTTCGCAATCGAGGGCGCGGCGCATGTCGGTGACCTCCTCGGGACGCTCATCGACCAGGAGGAGGATGAGGGCGGCTTTGGGATGGTTGATACGGATGCGGCGGGCGAGAGTCTGGAGAAGGATCGTCTTTCCGGCACGGGGCGGGGCGGCGATGAGGCCGCGCTGGCCCATGCCGAGCGGGGCGACGAGATCGACGGCGCGTGCGGCGAGTTCGGAATCCCTCGGTGTTTCCAAAAACACGCGGCGGTTGGGAAAGAGTGGCGTGAGCTTGTCGAACTCCAGCGGTGGCTGCCACTCGCCGGAGGGAATGTCTTCGATGGATAAAACCTCATCCACGACGAGTCCATGTTCGCGGTCGCGTGGCAGGCGGACCTTGACCTGCAGCATAAGGCCCGACTGGAGGGAGAATTTTTTGAGGAGCGGCTGGGGAACGAAAAGATCATCGACGCCCGGACGCAGGTCGTAGGCCGTGAAGCGAAGATTCGAGCCGTCCTGAGCACGCTCGAGCAAGCCTGTGGCGGTCACAGCTCCACCATTATGCAGGCTGTGCCGAACCTGATCCACTACGAGATGACGACGGGTGAGGTCGGTCCGAATGCGAAGGCCGGCCTGGACGGAGCGCTCGATCAATGCGGTGAGCGGAAGCTTTTGAAGCTCGTTCATCACAAGGGGGGCGGGTGGCGGAGTAGTCGGCGTTTCGGTGTCGGACATGAAATCCTGAGGACGGAGGAAAATGTTTTGGCCGGGTGGCAGGCTCAAGTCTCCAGATTGGCGGATCGGGAGCTATTTCGAATACGAAAGTAAATGCTGCAACCCGTGGCGCGCTCGGCTTTTTTCAGGCTGTGAGCGGAGTGGGAATCAGTTTTTCGGCGGGAAGTAGGTCGGGGCCTTGGGATCGACCGGTTCACTGTGGGTGGCCTGTTGACCGGCTTGCGCCTCTTTTTTCGACATCTTCTCGGCGTAGCCGGGGACGGTCTCCGACGCGGGGTGGCGTTCGCAGCCGGATTGGATGGCGACGAGGGCGGTGGCAACGAGGAGTGTGATGGCTAGGGACTTCATGGTTCGATGATTTCGAGTTTCGCTGTCATGTTGCGCTTCGCGGCGGAAGCGCCCAAGAGGGTGCGGAGGGCACGGATGGTGTTTCCGCTTTTGCCGATGATTTTTGGCACATCGGATGGCCTGGCCGCGACAAGAAAAGTGATGGAGGAGGGTGTCTCTGTCTTTTTTATGAGGACATCCTCGGGAAATTCCACCAGCGATCCGAGGACATAGCGCAGGAACTCCTCCATGGCGGGGCTGGTTAGGCCGCGACTTTTTTGCGGGCCTTGTTGACGATGCTGCCGACGGTCTGGCTCGGGCGGGCACCGCACTGGATCCAATGCTCGGCGCGGTCCAGTTGGATGTTGAAATTTTCACCCTCTTTTTTGGGATCATATTTACCGATGATTTCGATAAATTTGCCATCGCGCGGGCTGCGTTGATCGGCGACGACGATGCTGTAATACGGGTGGTTTTTACCGCCTTCGCGGCGGAGTCGGATTGCTACTGCCATAGTGTGTTTGTGTTGTTGGAAATTGGTGGTGGTCGGGCTGCTTGGCGGAGGCTCAGAAGGGTAGTCCGGCACCGGCTCGGCCCATGAGTTTTTTCATGGCGCCCATGTTTTTCATCATCTTACGCATCTGGTTGAAGCGCAGGATCAAATTATTCACCTCGCTCACGGAAACTCCGCTGCCCCGGGCGATCCGCTGACGGCGGCGCGCGTTGAGGATATCCGGACGCGTGCGCTCCTGCGGAGTCATGGAGAGGATAATCGCCTCGACCCGTTTCAGTTGGTTTTCATCAACCGAGGAATTGCCGAGTTTATCCATTCCGGGGATCATGCCAAGGATATTTTCGAGGGGGCCCATGCGTTTGAGCATTTTGAATTGCTGGAGGAAATCGGTGAGGTCGAACGAGGCGGTGCGGAGTTTCTGCTCCATGCGGCGGGCATCGTCTTCGGAGATGGCCTCGGCGGCTTTTTCCACAAGGCTCACGACATCGCCCATGCCGAGAATGCGGCCTGCAAGGCGGTCGGGGTGGAAGACCTCGAACTGCTCGAGCTTTTCGCCCGTGCCGGCAAATTTGATGGGTTGGCCGGTGACTGAACGGAGCGAAAGCGCGGCACCGCCTCGGGCATCGCCGTCGAGTTTGGTGAGAATGATGCCAGTGAGGCCGAGAGCGGCATGGAAGCGCTCGGCGACGCTTACGGCCTGCTGTCCGGTGGCGGCATCGCAGACGATGAGGATTTCCTGCGGCTGGAGAAAATCGCGGAGTTGCTTGAGTTCCTCGATGAGCGGTTCGTCGAGGTCCTGACGGCCTGCGGTGTCGAAAATCTGCACATTGCCGCCTGTGGCATCGCACCATTCCAAAGCCTGGCGGGCGACCTTGAGCACATCGGTCTCTCCTTTTTCCGGGCGGAAAACAGGGACATCGATTTGCCCGCCGAGGACGGCAAGTTGGTCGATGGCGGCGGGGCGATGGAGGTCACAGGCGATGAGGAGGGGCGAGCGGCTCTGGGATTTCAACAGGCGGGCAAGCTTGGCGGAGGAGGTGGTTTTTCCCGCGCCGTTGAGGCCCACGATAAGGATGCGGGCGGGCTTGTCGAGATGGAGTTCGGCGGCGTTGCCACCGAGGAGGGCGCAGAGTTCCTCGTGGAAAATTTTTACGATCTGCTGGCCGGGCGTCACGCTGCGGAGAACGGCCTCGCCGAGGGCCTTCTCCTTGACCTTGGCTATGAAATCCTTCGCGACCTGGAAGTGGACATCGGCATCGAGCAGCGCGAGTCGAACCTCGCGGAGGGCGTCCGTGACATTTGATTCGCTGATCTTGCCCTGGCCACGGAGGTTTTTGAAAACATCCTGAAGTTTATCGGAGAGTCTGCCGAACATCAGGCGTTGCCGTGGCGGTTGCGCCACTTGAGGCGGTAGGCCCCCATGTTGTCGACGATGCGGTCGCGGATTTTGAATACGAGCCGACGGGCGTGGTTGGCGCGGCGACGGTCAATGAGGCCCGACTCGAGAAGATTGTTCATGGCATCGAGTGCGTCGTTTGCCGCCTTGAGGGCGCGCTTCAGGTAGGCGATCGTCATTCCGATCTCCGAGGTGTCGTGACCGCAGAGACCCGCTGCCAGCTTGGCTCCGCAGATGGCGGAACGCGTGGCGAAGCGGACAGCCTCCGGGTGCTCGCGCAGGTCCTCGCGCGTGTCGAGGAGGCGATTAATCCAGCGGTGCAGGCGGAGGGTGTCCTCGTAAACAGCGGAGTGGGTGAATTCCTCGAACTCGTCGTCGTATTCCTGCTCCTCTTCGTCGGTGAGGTATTCGACCGCCTCGCTCAGGAAATTCTCAAATTGCTCCTGCGTCTGCTCGGCCTCTTCAAAGATGCTCCAGCCCATTTCCTCGGCGACGATTTCATCGCAGTCCGGGTGATCCATATATTTCTCAAGCAGCTGAAAATACTTCTCCGTATTCTGATCCTGCTGCTGGAGGAAGCGCTCCCACTTGTATTCGTCCCACGCGTCGCTATCGGGAGATTTATTGTCTTCGAACATCACTCAACGGCTAAAGCAAGACGGGGGTCTGGGCAACGGATTTTTCGACCTGCAGGCGGAGTTGTCCGCAGGCTGCGGCGATGTCGTGACCCTTCTCGCGGCGGAGTGTGGCCTCGGTGCCTGCCTGCTGGAGGATTTTGAGAAATGCCTCTTGGCGGGCCTCGTCCGGACGCTCCCATTCCAGTCCGTCGACGGTGTTGTAGGGGATGAGGTTCACCTTGGCATTGACGCGGCGGGCCTGACGGGCAAGGAGGCGGGCCTGCTCGGGCGAGTCGTTGATGTTACGGATGAGAATAAACTCAAAGGTGAGGCGTTGTTTTTTCAGGCGCACATAATCCTCACAGGCGGCGAGGAGTTCCTCGACGGGGTATTTTTTGTTCACGGGCATAATGCGGCTGCGCACCTCGTCGGTCGCCCCATGGAAGGAAATGGCAAGCCGCACCTGGAGCGACTGCGCGCCGAGGTCGCGGATGCGCGGCACAAGGCCCGAGGTGGAAACCGTCATGTGGCGGGCGCCGACGCCCACGCCCCAAGGCGCGTTGAGAATGCCGATGGCGCGAAGGAGATTGTCGTAATTTGCCATCGGCTCGCCCATGCCCATGAAGACGATGTTGTTGATCTTCTCCCCGCTCTCGGCTTCGACTTGGAGGAACTGATCCACAATCTCGCCGGCGGTGAGATTTCTTTTCCAACCCTCCAGCCCACTGGCGCAAAATTTACAGCCGTAGGCGCAGCCGACCTGGCTCGAAATGCAGATCGTGCGGCGGTCGGAAGCCTCGCCGTAAAGAGCCGGAGAGGCGGGAATTAGGACGCTCTCGATGAGCTGTCCATCGGCAAGGCGGAAAAGAAATTTTCTGGTCGTGTCGTGCGCGCCGGTTTCGCGGATTTTCACAAGGCGGGAGGCAGGAAATTCGGTTTCAAGCCGCTCGCGGAGGGCTGCTGGCAGGTTCGACATTTCACGCCACTCTCGGACACGGCGTTGGAAAATCCACTCCAGCACTTGCGCTGCGCGGTAGGCAGGTTGCCCCCACGCAGCCATGCGCTCCTCCCAATCCGCCTTCGTGAGCGAGAGGGCCTCCATGTCACTCCCGGCGCGACCAGCGATCCCGGTCGGCGAAAAGGATGCACTCCCCGTCGATCGGCAGAGGCGTGAAGACCGGCAACGAGAAGCCCTGAACATTCGGCGGACGGGTGATCATAAAAACCCAGTCGGTGTAGGGGCCCTTGTAGATATCGCTGAAGAGCGGACGATTTCCGGTGATGGGTGTGAGGTAGAGTCCGGAGAGTGGCGCACCCAGCACGCGAAAATCGCTGATGCGGTTGAAGTCCTTGATGGTCTTCGGAAGGAGGAGGGACTTGCGCTGGGCATACCACGCGGTCGCCCAAGGCATATCGGTCGCGATGGCTTCATCCTTGCCATACCACTCACCCAAAACAGCGATAAAAGGCGGCACATAGGGCGGCCATTGAATGGCCATGTCTTTTCCTGCGAAAAGAGTGGCCATCATTGGCAGAGCGCAAAGAAAAACGACAACGGCCAGAAAAACACTGCGCATCGCTGGAATCCCGATTTCAAGCCGGTTCCAGAGCACGATCAGGAATGCCAGTCCGTAGAAAACAAAAAGCGGGATGAACAAAATATGAAATTGGTTCGAGGAAACAACCCCCTCGACGCCGCAGAGACCCATTCCAACAACCGCGCCGAGCCACATGAGAACCACACACAGGCGGAAGGCGGAGGTTGCCGGGGATTTAAAACGGTGGAGCAGCGAAATGAAAAACGCGACAGCCACGATGTTCATTCCAAGAAACGGGAAAATTTTATCCGACTGGGCAAAGACGGCATTTTTAAGCCGGTTGAAGGGGTGGATTCCCGAAAGCGGAGGAGGCTCGTTCAGCGAGCGCAGATAGCCGGTTTCGGCGGTATTGACAGGAGCAACCAGTTCATAGCCCGCCAGGCCAAGGGGATTGCCGCAGACGGCGTAGTTCCGGACAGCCCAGGGAAGCGTGACAAGCAAGAGCGCGGCGAGGGCCACCAAGCCTGCAATGCCGCGAGGATGGAAATAGAAAAGGGTGAAGACCAGCCATCCGAGGAAAATCCAGAATGTCGCCCCGTGAGCCAGAACCATGAGCCCAAAAACTGCTCCGGCCGCGAAAAGGAACAAGAGCGAAGGCACAAACTCGTCGCGTTTTTCCATGGCCTTCAGGGTGAGCCAAGCGGCGCTGGAAAGGAGCAGAAGAAGGAGCATCTGAGGCAGTCCGGACAAGGAAAACTGCCACATCAAATCGCTGAGGATGATGATGGCGGAGCCCAGCAGCGCGATCAATTTGTCGAAGAGACGGCAGGCCACATGATACCAAATCCAAACGGAGAGGAAAAAAAGCAGGATGCAGGTGCCGGCGATAACGCGGTCTCCGACATAGACCAGATCGGTTGGCGTGAGCTTCCAGGAGGACTCCACCAATTTGAGCGGGATGGAATTGATCAGCGGATGAAGCGGGGATTGGAAAACATCGGGGAACTCGTCCTTGGGAATTTTTTTACCGGCGGATTCAAGCTGCCAGATGGCCAGCGGGCGGATGTATTGCGTGGAAAATCCATTTCCCATCGCGAGCTGCCGGGCGATCTGGGCCTGATCCATCGCTGTGGCGCTTGAGAGGCCGCGGAATTGAACAAAGAGATAAAGAAGGGTGAGGGTTAAGATGAGGGCTCCGAACATCGCCACCCGGATGACCGGAACGAGTCCACCTTGATCCAGCGAGTGGACCATGTCTTGAAGGCTTTTATTTGATTGTGCCATTTTTTATGAGGCGTTTGAAGAGGTTCAATTCCTTGAGGCGGCGGTGCAATGTGCGGCGGCTGATGCCGAGTTTCTTCGCGGCTTCGCTACGGTTTTCCCGGCAATCCTCAAGCGCGCGGAGGATAAGAGAGGTCTCGGTATCGCGCAAATTCAATCCATCGGCGGCGGTGTATGGCAGAGATTGGGCGGCGGCGGGTTTTGCGGCGCGAAGGGTCGCCGGCATATCGCGCAGTGTGATTTGCGGGCCGGAGGCCATGACGACTCCGTGCTCCACGGCTGTGCGCAATTCACGGACATTTCCCGGCCAATCGTATTCCAGAACCTTTTCCATCGCCTCGGGCGAGAGTTCGCGATGGGGTTTACCGTTTTCGAGTGCGGTTTCCTGCAAGAAGGCGTGCACCAAAAGAGGAATATCCACCTTGCGGTCGCGGAGAGGCGGCATGGTGAGGGGAACCACATGCAGTCGGAAGAAAAGATCGTCGCGGAATTTCCCTTCGGCGACGAGTTTCGAGAGATCCTTGTTGGTTGCGGCGATGAGGCGCACATCGGCTGTGAGCGTTTCCCCTCCCCCCACCCTTTCGAAGGTTCTTTCTCCGAGGACGCGGAGGATTTTGACCTGGGTGGTGAGGTCGATCTCGCCGATCTCATCGAGGAAAAGTGTGCCGCCTTTGGCCTGCTCGAAACGCCCGATGCGGCGCTCGAAGGCTCCGGTGAAGGCGCCTTTTTCGTGGCCGAAAAGCTCGCTGGCGAGAAGCTCGGGCGTGAGGGAGGCGCAGTGGACGGCGACAAATTTCTCCTGTGCTCGGGGACTGAGTTCGTGGATGGCATGGGCCGCGAGTTCCTTGCCGGTGCCGCTCTCGCCTTGCACGAGCACCGTGGCGCGCGAGGGAGCGACCTGTTTGATAGTGTCAAAAACCTCCACCATCGCCGGCGATCGCCCGATCATGCCATCAACGCGGAACTGGTTCTGGACTTTCGAGCGGAGCTCCTTGTTTTCACGGCTGGTGTTGCGCTCGCGAAGGGCGCGTTTGATGAGGATTTCAAGCCGGTCGATGTTCACCGGCTTCGTGACAAAATCGTAAGCTCCGCGCTTCATCGCCTCGACAGCGGTATCCACCGATCCGTAGGCGGTCATCATGATGCAAATCGGCGGGTTCGCTTTTTTAACAATCCGCTCGATGAGCGACATGCCATCATCCCCGCCAAGGCGCAGGTCGGTAAGCACGACATCCACCGTCACGCTCTCAAGAGTCGCCAATGCTCCATCGGCATCCGGCGCGACATAAACCTCGAACTCGGTATCCAGCGCATTGCGGAGACCGTCGCGGGTGTTTTTTTCGTCATCAACAATGAGCAGCGTTGCGGACATTGCCACGAGTAGAAAGCAAACACGCCGCCGCATCAATCCTGCGCTCGGAGCGGCAACTCAAACAAAGGGCAGCAGCGGGAAGTTTCGTTTCAGAACCGGCTCGACGGGGGCTTTGAGCCATTTCGATAAAACGGTTGCGTAAACGCTGCGAAAGTCGACGCCATGAATGATGTCGCCATCGTGCAATTGAGTGAGGCTGGGAGCGGCTCCAAAGATGCCCGGCTTCACTTTTCCGCCAACAACGAAAAGTGGAGCGGCGGCGCCATGGTCTGTGCCACCGCTGGCATTTTCCTGAACCCGGCGGCCGAATTCGCTGAAGCTCATCAGGAGAACCCGATCAAAATGGCCTTGTGCCTTCAAATCCGCGCAAAAAGCGGAGAGCGAGGAGTCGAGTTCCGCCATGAGCCTTTCATGCGCGCCGGCTTGGTTGCTGTGCGTGTCGTAGCCGCCTTGGGACACATAGTAAACCCGCGTGGGCATTCCCCCGCCGATCAGCCGGGCAACGAGGTTGAGCGAGTCGGCAAGCCTGTTCGACGGATAGGAAGCTCCCGGCCGGGTGCGTTTGATGATCTCGGCCACCTTGTCGGAACTCATCACGGCATCGAGGGAGGTTCGTTGGAGAAAATCCAGCGTATCACCGCTTGCATCCGCCTGTCCGGCGAGCATTCCGATGCTGCCTCCATCCATTTGCCCGGACTCGAAATCATTCACTGAACGGAAAAATTCATCCGCCGCATTGCGGTCGGATGCGCTTTTGAGGTCGAAGCGGAATTGCTCCGGCCGGGCAAAAGAAATCCCGCGCGGTTCCGGCGCTGCGAAGGCCTGCGGAGTCTGGGAGCCGATACTCACGCCAACGGCCGGGTCTTCGCCCTTGCAGCAGGAGTCGAAATAGCGGCCCATCCATCCATACTTTTCCGTCACCTCACTGTCGGATGCCGTTTGCCAAATCTCCGTCGAACGAAAGTGCGAGCGGTTCGGATTCGGGTAGCCCACGCCTTGCACAATGGCGAGGTGTCCCTCGTCGTGAAGCGACTTGAGGGCGGTGAGTTTCGGGTTCAATCCAAAATGGTCGTTCAACCGCAGAGTCTTTTCGCCGGGGATCGCGATGGTCGGCCGGGCACGGAAGTAGGCGTCATCACCAAACGGCACGAGGGTGTTGAGGCCATCATTCCCTCCGGCAAGTTGAAGCACGATGAGAATCGGGCCGTCCTTTCCCGTGACGGTCTGAACGACGGAGTCCGCAGCCATGGCATCCAGCGTAAAAAATGTGCGCTCCAGAAAGGCGGGAATCGTCCATGAGATGGCACCACCGAGAAGCGAGGTGCGAAGGAATTGTCGGCGGGTATGGAGGGTGTGTTTCATGTCAGTTGGAAGTCCGGAGTGCTCATCAACAAATGGACGATATCGCGGCGGGCTGCGGGCGCGTTTCCATTTTTCTCCAAGAGGTGAAGTGTCTTTTCACGCAACTCGGAGTTCATGGGACTTTGGAAAAGCCGCCATGAGAGAAGGTCGCACGCCTGTTGCGGCGTTGCCGCAGCGGGAAGGATTTTTTCAATGTCCGGCGCGGAATCCCCGCCGCCCCTCACGAGCGCGCCGGATAGATTGTAGCGCAAGAGCAGGGTGGAGGAGCTGATCCAAGCCCGGCCGCCATCCCAGCCCTTCACATTCGGCGGAGCGAAGAGTGTCTGGCCGAGTTGCTCAAGTGAGTTCTGGACCACCTTGAAATCCGGCAGGGGTCTTTCGAGAACCTTGCAGGTCTGGATGAGCCACTGCACGGGGCTCTTGATCTGACGCCGCCGGTATTTTGGAGAGTAGAACTCGCGGCTGAGAAAAATTCTTTCGAGAAAGTCTCCTGTTTGAAGACCAGAGGCGCGGTATTCCGATGCCAGAAGCTCATTGAGCGGGGCGGCGGGTTTTTCCCCGACATAAAAATTCCAAATTTTCGCCGAGAGAAATTCCGCGCACTGCGGTCGGGATACTATGAGATCGATGGTCGCATCACCATCGAACGCGCCGGTTTTGCCGAAGATTTTTTTCACGCCGGCGTCGTGGTTTTTTCGGCCGAAATGAAAAGCGCCGGTTTCGGGATTGATGCGGTAGCCGGTGAAGGCGCGGGCCGCCTCTTGAATATCCTCCTCGCTGTAATTCCCCTCGCCGAGGGTGAACAATTCCATGAGTTCGCGAGCGAAATTTTCATTCGGATGCCCCGCCTTGCTCGAGTTCAGGTCCAGGTAGCGGATCATTGCAGGGTCTTTTGCCATCTCCTTGGCAAACGGCGCAAAGGGGCCGAAGGCGTGGGCGCGGAGGGTTTGATTTTGTTGCAAAATCAGGAACGGATCGTTGACCTTTTGAATGCTTGTCGCCCAATGGCCATGCCAAAAAAGCACACACTTCTCGCGGGCCGGGTGGGGCGTGGAGGCCATGCGCTGGATCCACCACGCGCGGGTCTCATGCGTTCGCTCCCTCGCCTGCATGTTCATGATTTTTCTCTTTTCCGCGACCTCTTCGGGCGTCATGGATTCTTTTGCGAACCGCTGAAACTTCATCGGAGCGAACTCCGGAGCGGGATAGAGGTCCTCCTCCTCGCCTGCCTTCAAGAGACTGCGAACCGCTGCTGCATGCCCCATCGAATGGAGGCGCTGGATTTCTTCAGGCGAACCGCCAAACGCGGCGCGATTCAAAAGATGCGCGGCGGAGGCAAGTGTCCATTCGTGGGAAGGCAAGGGAGCGAGCACATGGACTTAAACACGCGCCATCCGCCAAAGTTGCGGACGGAATTTCGAGGATACAATCAGCGACGTCCTCCCCCGAATCGCGGCGGAGGCAAGGCGGCGGATGGCCCCCAGACACGCCAGTCGTTCCACTGCTGAACGGCGAGCACGGAGTTTTCCGAGGCGATGGTATTTTGATTGGCCATTTCCTGCTGGAGCTCGAGTTCGCGGTATTTCGAGTAGTCCGTCTGACTTCCAATGTAGGCGATGCTTTGATCCGGGCACGCGTAGAAATAATAGACTTCGTCGCCTTTGAGCTTGCGCTCGACTTTATAGGGCGGCGCCGCCTCCAACGAGAGTTGGCGCTCGGGCGAATTGGCCGGCAGAACCTTGAATCCGGCAGCGGCCAAGAGCCTTTCCGTATTGGAGCGATCAGCCTGCTCGATGGCTGCGCAACCGGAAAAAAGTAGAACAATCAGGGGAAGGACGAATTTCATGAACCATAACCATCGAACAAAAAAACTGCGACATAAGCAAAATAAATACATTTAGACATCTCTACGCATGATTTCCGCCTTGAGTTTCCCTTTTGAAAGGGGAACATTGGAGAGGCTTCCGACGCTATCATCTATGCAATACGGCTCTGGCGACCCATTTTATTTCGGTCCAAGGTCTGAATTCATCGCGTCACTCATGTTCTTTGCGGTGTGCCTCAAGCACACACTTGCAGAGGGGTGTGCACCGTCGGCAGCAAAACTGCCGTCCGAGCCGTTTCTGTGGGGAGAATTTCTCCGCGCGGCAGGCCGGCCACGCAACGCAAAACTAGAAACCATGTCATCAGAATACTCACCCAGCGGAACACGCCGCTCGTCGCGCCGAGGGTCAGGCCGACGCTCCGATCGGGGCAGCCGATCCGGCTCCGCCCAGCACGAAAACAAACCCAAAGCCAAAAAATCGCTCCTCGCACGCATCCTCGGATTCCTGACCGGAAAACCTGAGGAAACAAAACGGCCCGCCCGCGAAGAACGCCAACCCCGCACCTCAGACAGCGCCGCCTCCGAGCGGCCCGCCCGCGAGCGCCAGAGCCGCAGCGAGCGCCCGACCGGCATGCGCACTCCGGAAGTGGTCGAAGTCACCTCGCCTCGCCTCTATGTCGGCAACCTCTCGTTTGACGCCGGCGAAAGCGACCTCTTCGACCTCTTCAACGGAGTCGGATCCGTGCAGAATGTCGAGATCGTCGTCAATCGCCACAACATGCGCTCCAAGGGATTTGCCTTCGTGCAAATGCAGTCGGTCGATGAAGCAAAACGCGCCGTCTCGGATCTCCACGACAAGGAATTCATGGGACGCAAACTCGTGGTGAGCGGGGCCAAGGCTCTTGAGGAGCGCCGCTCCGAACGCACCGCCGCTCCGGCCGCTGAGTAACACACAAACATCCTTCGCCAAGGGGCCCCGTCCGATCATCGTGACGGGGCCCACAGGCGCGGGAAAATCCGCCCTCGCCGTCGCTCTGGCCCTCCAGATCGGGGGAGAAATTGTAGGCGCGGATGCTTTTCAAATTTACGCCGGGCTGCCGATCCTCACGGCGCAAGCGACGCCGGCCCAGCGCGCGCTGGTTCCCCACCACTTGGTGGGTTTTTTAGATCTCAAGCAAGGGTTCGATGCTGCGATCTATGCTGAAGAGGCTTGGCGCTGCATCCGAGACATCCAATCGCGCGGCCGTGTGCCAATTTTAACCGGGGGAACCGGTCTCTACCTGAAAGCCCTCACGCACGGCTTGGCGGAAATGCCCAAGGCCGATCCTGCCTTGCGCACCCGCATCACGGCCATGCCTCTTGAGGATGCGCTGGCTGAGTTGTCTGAAAAAGATCCGGCTGCATCTGCTACGATTGACACTCAAAATCCCGTGAGAGTCCGCCGCGCTCTCGAAATCGTTATTCTCACCGGAAAGCCCTTGGCAGAATCCCGTGGCGCTTGGAGGAAGGACAACGGGCTCTTTCGCGGGCTCGTGCTCACACGGGATCGCGAAGACCTGTGCCATCGCATCGCCGGGAATGTTGAAGCCATGTTTCTTTCCGGCGTGGTTGAGGAAGTCCGTGCCGCCTCGCACGCGGGCACGGGCGCACAACGCGCCATAGGCTTTCAAGAAATCCAACAACTCATCCGGGGCGACATCAGCGAAAGGGACTGCAAGGCCGCCATGGTGATGGCAACCCAACGCTATGCGAAACGCCAATTGACCTGGGGACGCACGCAATTTAATTTTCCCTCTCTGAATCTAAGCGAATTGCCCTCGCCCGAGGCCGCACTTTCGACCGCACTCGCCATATTGGACTCCCCATGCCCCCTGAAATAACTCCCCAACAACAGCCGTGCCGATTCTGGTATGGCGCGTGGGGGGTGGTTTTTTGCCTTTTCTTGGCCGGTTGCCAGACCCGCATGGTCATCGACACCTCGCCCGATGGACGCGAGACGCAAGTTTTCTCCGGCACGCCGACATTGGTGGAGTATGGAATGGCATCCTGGTATGGCGGGCGCTGGATTGGACGCTTGACGGCCAATGGCGAGACCTACCGCGCCGGAGATTTCACGGCGGCACATAAGAAACTGCCGTTCAACACCCGCGTTCGTGTTGTCGATTTGAAAACCGGCAACTCGATCGTAGTGAGGGTCAACAATCGCGGGCCCTATGTCAAAGGTCGCATCATCGATCTCAGCGTCGCCGCCGCAAAAAAACTGGGCACCTACGACCGGGGCATCGCAAAAGTCCGAATCGAAGCCCTGCGTGAAATTCCGCTGCTCACGAAGTCCAATGTGCGTGCCATCAATCCGCCAAAACCTCCGGGCGTGCAGGCGACCCCGCCCACCACTCCAACAGGGCGAAAGCCGGAAATTTTGAGGAAAAACTAACCCGGAGCCAGCGGGTGGGCGATGTGCGGAAGGACTCCGCCTTCCTCGATTTCGACCTCGCGCTCCATTCCGAGAAGCTCAAGCAGCACTTTCACGCGAGCTTGGGCAGGAAGAACCTGCGTGACGATGGCACGAATTCCGCTGAAGGCCCCCTTGAGCACCTGCACCTCGCTGCCCACCTCGATCTGCGTGCGGATTTCCACCGTTTCCTCATCCGCGACAACCTCTCGCAAGGCTTGAATGATATCCTCGCCAACAACGGCGGCAATGCCACCGAACTTGACGATATGGGAAACACCGTGACAAGCGCCCAAGTGACGGTGCTGCCCCCTGTAATTGAAGCGCGCAAACAAATAACCCGGAAACATCGCCTCCGTGACGCGCACCCGACCACTCCGCCGCGCCCGCTCAAAACGGAGCATCGGACAAAAAACCTCCGCTCCGATATCCCTCAAAATACTCCGCTTGGCTACAGATTCCTGCCGAGGTTTGCATTTAATACAAAACCACTGGAGGTCTTCATTTTCAAAATCATTCATCAAAAATTGCGCTATAAACTCACCAAAAACTTTGCGGCACTTCGATCCTGTCACCAGGCTTCAGCCGGATATCCTTCTCGGGATCCTTTCGAACATCCTTGACATTAACGATAGTCACCTTCCCGTCGCGGAGGAGGCGAACTTTTCCTTGATCCGCAAAATCCGTAAACCCTCCAGAGGCACTTATGGCGCCGAGAAGGGTGAGGTCGGCCGTAAAAGGCACTCGCCGAGGAGCCTTAACCTCGCCGCCTGTATTCACAAAGCGCGCCATGTTTGGAATAGTCAGTGTGATGGAGGGATTCGTGTAAATCTGACGCGAGATGTAGGCGGATTCGATAGACCGCTGCAATTCCGACTGCGTGGCATCCGAAGCACGGACCTTTCCAATATGTGGAAGATTCACGAACCCATCTCCATCAATCGTATATGCCCCAGAAACTTGTTGAACTTCCTCGGAAGGCACTCCTCCTATTCGCAACTCCAAAGAATCTCCAGGCCGCAAAACGGCGTCTTGAGCGAGCAGACGGGATGACAGCAAAACGAACGAAATCGCTCCAATGAAAAATTTAATATTCACCGGTTTTATTAATGTTTTTGGCAGCTTGAGACGATACCTTACCGGGAACTGCGGTTCCCCTGTGATCTCTCCCTTGCGGTTTACTATAATAATTGTAATAGCTTGTGTAATATTCGTAGGAC